>CALPMD020000058.1 GCA_943324575.2 Akkermansia muciniphila | reverse complement strand
TCTCCACTTCGAGGGATTTGCAGATTCGGTAAGGCATGGGGAAAAAGTTCAGGCGAGGGTTGGCAGGGCGGGAGCCTGCTCGTAACAGGTGGGGTCGGGCAAGCCAGCTAAGACGAATGCCTCGCGCCGCTCGACGCAGGTGCCGCAGACACCGCAGTGGATTTCCTGCCCTTTGTAACAGGACCAGGTTTCGGCAAAGTCGATGCCGAGCTCCGCGCCGCGACGGGCGATGCCTGCTTTGTCGGTGGCGATGAAGGGGCGCAGCAGCTGGATCTTGGCGTAGGTGCCCTCGGTCATGGCGGTGGCCATGGCCTGCATGAACGGCTCGCGGCAGTCGGGGTAAATCGCGTGGTCGCCCGAGTGCGCGGCAATGACGAGTGCGTCGGCCTCGATGCTTTCGGCATAGCCTGCGGCGATGGCTAACATGATGCCGTTGCGGAAGGGGACCACGGTTTGTTTCATCGACTCTTCGGCGTAGTGGCCGTCTGGGATGCTGCCGCCGGACTGGAGCAGGTCGGATTTGAACAGGCGGTTCATGAAATCTAACGGGATCACCTGATGGAGCACGCCGTTGCGCTCGGCGTGGAGTTTGGCGAACGGGATTTCGCGCGCGTTGTGCTTAGCGCCGTAGTCGAAGGACAGGCAGGCCACGACTTCGTGGCTTTGCAGCACTTCGTAAAAGGCGGCCACGGAATCCATTCCACCGCTCAGCAGCACGCAGACTTTCATGACGCGGGGTTGAGCGTGTCGGGGAAGGTCGCCTCGGTGGTCAGCTGGATGCCGCCGCGCGGGGCAAACTCGCCGCGGACGACGAGTTCAAGTGGGTTCATCGCCGCCACCAAGTCGTCGAGAATGCGGTTGACGATTTCCTCGTTGAAGGAAGCCTGGTTGCGGAACGAGGCGAGGTAAAACTTGAGGCTTTTCGTTTCCACGCAGGCCTCGCCGGGCACGTAGCGGATCACGATGCGGGCGCTGTCCGGCTGGCCCGTGACGGGGCAGAGCGAGGAGAACTCCGGGCAATTGAGCGTGATCCAGTAGCGCCGACCGGGGCGGAGGTTGGGGAAAACGTCGAGCTTCGCCTCATCGGGGCTGGCGGGCAGGCGGTTTTCGGATTTTCCGAGCAGGGACAGGTTCTTGAGATCTTCGCGACCGGGCATGGCCGGATTCTGAAACTTCGTGCCGAAAGGTCGATTCCTTTTTCTGCGGCATGTCAGTGAGGGATTTGAAATCTGCCACAATCTGCGGTTGGCGAATGGGCGAGTGGCGACTAGGTTTTTGACGTGGCCCATGATTTCTCATCACCCGACGTTTCGATTTCGCTCCAAGGGCAGTTGCTGTTGGCGGATCCGTCGCTGCGGGACGGGATTTTTCATCGTTCGGTGATTTTGCTGGCAGAACACGCGGCAGAGAAGGGGGCTTTGGGACTGATTCTCAATCGCCCAACGGACAAGTCGGTCGGGGATTTCCTGCAGGGAGAGGATTTTGAACTTTTGCGACAGTTGGTCGTTTACGAGGGTGGGCCAGTGGCGCACGACGAGCTGACCTTTGCCTCTTTTTGGTGGAGTCCGAAGCAGGGTCTGCGCTGGGCGCTACAGATTTCCGCGGCAGAAGCCCTGGCCCAAGCGCGGCGGCCGGGCCGTGTGGTGCGCGCCTTTATCGGTCACGCCGGTTGGACGGCGGGCCAGTTGGAAAGCGAGCTGTGCCGCCTCACTTGGGTTCCCGCGCGTCCCGGGCCTGATTTGCTGGGCCGCGAACATGAGGGTCGCCTTTGGTTCGATTTGATGCGTAGCTTGTCGCCGCTTCACCGCATCCTGGCCGAGGCCCCGCCAAACCCCTGCCTGAATTAAAGATTTGCCATGCCTGATTCGTCACTCGTTTTTAGCTCCATTCCGGAAATCATCGCGGAAATCGCCGCGGGTCGCCTCGTGATCGTGGCAGATGATCCGTCGCGCGAAAATGAAGCCGATTTGGTCGGCGCCGCATCGCTCTGCACGCCGGAAATGGTCAACTTCATGGCCGTCCACGCGCGGGGGTTAATTTGCGCGCCGCTTTCCGCCGAGCGGGCCGAGCTCCTCGAGCTGCCGCAAATGACTCGCCGCAACCGCGAAGGTCACAAGACCGCTTTCACCGTGAGCGTGGATGCCGCGCAAGGAATCACCACCGGCATTTCCGCTGCCGACCGGGCGCTGACGATCCGCCTGCTGGCCGACCCCCATGCCAAGGCTGACGACTTCGTGCAGCCGGGCCATGTCTTTCCGCTGCAAGCGGTGCCGGACGGAGTGCTGCGCCGGACTGGCCACACCGAAGCAGCCTTGGACCTCGCGGCCATGGCGGGGCTGCCCCGCGCCGCGGTCATCTGCGAAATCATGAACGATGACGGCACCATGGCGCGTGTCGGCCAGCTTGGCGATTATCAACAGCGCCATGGCCTCAAGGCCTGCACGATCGCCCAGTTGATCGAGTATCGCAGACGTTCGGAAAAGCTCGTGGATCGCGAACAAACGATCAAAATGCCGACGGATTTCGGCGAGTTCGACTGCCACCTTTACCGGATCAGCACCGATGCCAGCCACCACTTGGCGCTGACCCGTGGCACGATCGACCCAGAAAAACCCACCTTGGTGCGGGTTCACTCCGAGTGTCTCACGGGCGATGTTTTCCACTCGCAGCGCTGCGATTGTGGTGGCCAGTTGGCGGCAGCGCTGGAGCACATTTCCAGAGAAGGCGGCGTGCTGCTTTACCTCCGCCAAGAAGGGCGCGGCATCGGCCTGCCCGCCAAGATTCATGCATACAAGCTGCAGGAGCAAGGGATGGACACCATCGAGGCGAACGAAAAACTCGGCTATGGTTCCGACCTGCGCGACTACGGCATGGGCGCGCAAATCCTTTTCGACCTTGGGGTGCGCAAGATGCGCTTGCTGACGAACAATCCGAAAAAAGTCATCGGCCTGGAGGGTTACGGTCTGGAAATCGTCGAACAGCTACCGATCCGCCTACCCTCCAATCCGCACAACGAAAAGTATCTCGAGACCAAACGACTGCGAATGGGGCACACGCTCTAGTTCTTCAAAGTCGTTGTTGCGCTCTCTACGGTCATTAACAAAGTGGTGTTATGGAAATTGACGTTCAATTGGAACCCCAAAAGATCCAGCCTCACGAGCTTGAAGAAGCATTTGAGGATCCGTTTTCGGTGCGATTTTTGCCCGATAGCCCGCGCAAGGGCCCGGCTTCCCGCCATTACGCGCTGGGGCGCACGGTGGCAGACCGATATTTGTTTTTGTCGTTCGCGACGGATTGCAAGCCGGCACGCATCGTAGCATTCCGGGATATGTCCGAAGCCGAGCGCCGATTCTACGACCGTAGATACGCAGAGCTCCGCTAACACTCCTTTTTGATTCCCATGCAAACCATCAGCCGCTGGTCCGAAATTCCTGACTTTGATGACGCAGTCGCCGAGTCCCGCTTCTGGGAAGCGCACCAACTCGATGGTCAACTCATGGCCTCCTCCGTGCAGGAAGCGGATCCGCGCGATTCCACCATGGTCACCCTGCGCTTTGATCCGCGAATGCTATTGCGCATCAAGCGCCTGGCCCGTTCGCGCTTTCTCAATTACCAGCCGATGATGAAGCAATGGCTGGCGGAGCGAATCGAAGAGGAAATGCGCAAGTCATGAGTCTGGCACGTCTGCTGTGCAACCCGCGAATCTGGCTGACTGGGTTACTGCTTTGGCTCGCCCTGTTGTGCGTGTCTTCCTCGCTCTCGCTGTCAGCTCCCGCAGACTACTTGCCGTCGTTCAAGCACATCGATAAGTTTCAGCATTTCGCGTATTTTTTCGGCGGCGGCGTCTTGTTGACGGGCTATTTTTTCAGGCGTAAACCGGAGCAGCCGAATTGGCGGGCCGTCCTCATACGGGTGGTCCTGATCATCTCCCTGATCGGTTGGCTGGACGAGTGGCATCAGACTTTCACGCCGGGCCGCAGCGGCAATGACCCTTACGACTGGTTGGCCGATTTGCTCGGTGCAAGCGCCGGGGCCTTTGCATTCAAGCGGATTCATCACGCATTTAAGTGAGATTCACGCGCCTGAGCGCGGTGTGGTTGTTTTCGCCTTTCCTACCGGGCGAGCGATGCTTAGCCTTGAAGGCTCATGACCATGAATCAACTCGATCAATTAAAGCAGTACACGACCGTCGTTGCCGATACCGGCGATTTTGAGTCGATGAAAACCTATCAGCCGCAGGACGCCACCACCAATCCTTCGCTGATCCTGCAAGCTGCCGCCAAGCCTGAATATCGCCACCTCGTGGAGCAAGCGGTCAGCGAAGTCAAAGCCACTGGCGTGACGGGCCCCGCCCTGACCGAAGCGATTCTTGACCGCATCCTGATTCTCTTCGGCCTTGAAATTCTCAAAATCGTTCCGGGTCGTGTCTCGACAGAGGTCGATGCCCGCCTTTCCTTCGACACCGCTGCAACCATCGCCAAGGCGCACCAGCTCATCGCTGCATACGAGGCTGAAGGCCATTCGCGCAACCGCATCCTCATCAAGATCGCCTCGACCTGGGAAGGGATCAAGGCCGCGGAGGTCCTCGAAAAGGAAGGCATCCACTGCAATCTCACGTTGCTCTTTTCCTTCGCCCAAGCCATCGCTTGCGCCGAGGCGGGCGTTCAGCTCATTTCGCCCTTCGTCGGTCGCATCCTCGACTGGCACAAAGCGGCGACGGGTAAAGACTACCAAGGCGATGAGGATCCCGGCGTCATTTCCGTGCGCGCCATCTACAACTACTATAAAAAATTCGGCTACAAGACCGAGGTCATGGGCGCGTCCTTCCGCAATAAGGGCGAAATTCTCGCCCTCGCTGGCTGCGATCTGCTCACCATCAGCCCCGGCCTCTTGGGCGAGCTCCAAGCCTGTGACGAACCGATTGCCGCCCGCCTCACCCCGGCCGAAGCTGCAGCCAGTACTCAAGAAAAAATCTCCCTCAACGAGAGTGATTTCCGCTTCATGTTCAATGAAGATGCCATGGCCACTGAGAAAACGGCCCACGGGATCCGCGCCTTCTCTGCTGACATCGTCAAGCTGGAGAAACTGGTTGAAGAACTCATCGGCTGATCCCGCTCGCGGTACCAAGCTTCTGGTTATTTCCTGCAGACTTGAGGGTGAAGGCCCGGGTCTGCGGGGACTCAGATGGCGCGGCAAACCCGGATCAACCCGCAGGGGTGAAGTTCGGGGAGTCGAATGACAGGGCATGGATCTTCCCGGTCTCGTCGGCGTACAGAACGATCTGGTAGTTTCCGGGGTCTTCTAGCGAGACGTGGCTGATGATTGTGTCATCGATTTTGAGCGCAAATTCGGTCTTAGGCATCCAGAGATCGAGGCGGTTTGGGAGCAGGCGCTTGAGACGGGTGGTCTGTGTTCTGAGGTTTTGTGGGGTCTGGATTTGCAATTGGATTTCGTCCTGCGGACAGAGTGAGACCAGGATCAGGTGGTCACCGCTTTCAGAATCGCTTTGCTTCACGGGAAGAAGTTGGTTTTTCCAGAGTGGGGGATCATTGGGTGGGTTCGATACGACTTTCTCCGCATAGCCGATCCAGGTGAGGGTTTCACCCCGGTTGAGGGTGAATTGAGCCGTTACGGGTGGGAGACCCTGCTGTTGGAGGCTGATCGAGTGCGGACCGACCTTAAGGCCGATACCGCCGGTTTTTTGTCCCGAATCATAGCCTGCGGGATAAATGTCACTGCCGTCGATAATGATGTGGGTTTTGCCTCTGCTGGCATTGAGCAGGGAGATGACCCTCACGAAGCCGACGTCCGGCGACGGTTCTTGCTGGGCTGGGGCAGTGATGGTCGTCAAAAGCAGCAGAATCGACCATAGGCTGAGGCGGCTAGAAATCGTTTTCATGAAGCAGGGTAATGCGTACATTTTGGGGGTTGATCGCGCCACTGCTGGTGCGTTGGCCGGGGTCGGCGAAAATGGTAAAGACCTTACGACTCTCGGCGAGGACTATGGGGTCTGCATTCTTTTTGCGGGATACTAAAGCGGGCGCAAGGGTTTGGCCGACTACCCAGACGCGGAAATTGCGGGAGCGGACGGTGGTGGATTCGTAAACTCTGGCGAAGATTTCTTCGGCTGCTGAGTCACTGCGGTCCACCTGGGCGCCGTTGGGGATGCTGTCTTTGTCTCCGAATGCGTACTTGCTGCCAGAGCCGCGCAGGGCGGCCAGGTCCGAGGTGCTGACGAAGGCGGTTGTCTCGCGGGCGTTGATGATCGCATCGGCGATCTTGTCCGCTTCCTCTTGAAGCTGGGTTGAGGTGAGTACAAGCGGGCTCACGGGCGGTGCCATCAATCCGCTGGTGTCGTGATATTCTGAAGTCCGGACTGCCATTTTCGGGTCCATGGTCAGTTGGCCGATGGCGAGGGCCCGCAAGACGTCGCGGTTTGCCGTATTGACGTTAATGTGACCTTGGATCTGAACGACGGCCCCCTGACGGTCAGTGGCCGAAGCGGAACGAGAGCGGCCGACATGAAACAAGTCCAATAGGCGATAGGCGGCCGTGTCCGATTGATTTCGGTCGGTGAAGCGGGGATGTTCAGGGCGGCCGATGCGCAGGGTGTTGCCACCGCCGAAGTCGGCGCTGGAGACACTGCTGGTCTCGACATCTCCCCACGGCAGATTGGCTCCGCTGGGGAATGCGGTTTGCCACATGATCGGGTCATAAATCCGGCCCAGTTCCGTGGTGCTATAGAAGCGCCCGAGATTGGAGAGCCGCAGCGGCGCTTCCTCGGGCGGCGGGTTGACCAGAATCGAGGATGCCGATGGAGTGAATCTCGCATCATCCGGATGGATTCTCGGGTCGGTGGTGTAGAAGCCATTCGATTCATAGCTGGAGTTATGCCCGCCGTCGGGCCACTCCGACGGCATCACCCGTCCGTGAATCGTCGGCTTGGTGGCGGAGTCGATGCTGTAGACGGAACCCCAGCGGATGTTGCGGCGGTTCGGGCTGTAATTCTCGGGGTAGGAATTGGCATCTTGGGGCGCTGCCAGATAGTAGGACATCCGCGGGTCGCCCATGTTGTTGCGGTAGGTCCCATTGCGCGTGAGGGAATGCGCCGGAATCGTGGCTCGGACCCGTTGGCGCGGGCTGCTGATCGTATCGGTGGGGTAATTAAGGCTGCTGCTATTGCGGTTCAATCCGCCACGGGCTTGGTCGATCAACTGGCCATTCCACTTCAATTGATAGCCTGCGCCGGAGCTGCCGTAGGTCTCACCCTCGAGGGATAGAGGCGATGGGATAGTGATCGATGACTTACCAGCTTCGATTTTATAGGTTACGGTTCCACATCGAATCACG
>CALPMD020000057.1 GCA_943324575.2 Akkermansia muciniphila | reverse complement strand
TCCACTTTGGGAACCTTGACGCTGTTGGCGCGGTCAGGATTGCCATCGGCATCCACGGCTTTGAAGATTTCGACATCGGCTGTGGCCACAGGCGTTGTGGTCGCTGCCACGGAGGCGGCTGAGAGTTTGGTCACGTCCGTGGTGGGCGGGGTGGTCACCTCAGTAGACTCATTGGAAGAAACCAGCCAACGGACGAAGGTCTTGGTGGTGTCGGGAGTTGCGGGGTTGTAGGCGCTGGTGTTCCAGACGCCGAGCCAGCGGGAGCGGCCTTCACTGGGCGCAGCGGTGGTGAGAATATCGGCTTGCGAGGTGATGCGCTGGTCGGGACCAGCGGCTTTCTGAAGCTCGCTGAGGGCGAGCATCAGGCCGATTTTCGCATTGGCGCGGGCGGCGGCCTGGGTCTGTTCGCTGTTGGAGGAGCGGGTAGTGGAGGAGCTCATCGTGAGCAGGCCGACGGCGATGACCGTAAGCAGCACCATGAGGCTAAGCGTGACAACCAAGGCGAATCCGCGGTGGTGGTGCGGTGGCAGGTCCGTCATTTCAAGCGAGCGGGGATTCATCGGTAGTTTGAACGGTGGGGTTTTTGAAATCATGTGATCCCGACTGCTGCCAGCCACGACAGCGTGACTAGGGTCACGCTGTCCGCGGGCGGCGAGTCGCGGAGCGGAATCATTGACAAGGGAAAGTTAGCGGTTTTGCACCGCATTTCCACTCCGATTCCTAGTTTTTTTGCGCCGCGGTAGCGGGGCCCCGGCCGGGCTAGGCGAGCTGCAGGTTTTGATTCGCCTGCTGGCTGTGCTGACGGTAGAGCGCCTCGTTTTCGGGCAGCTTGGTGTCGATGCCGAAGGTGGGGATCATTTCGCGGATGCGGGCGAGACCCTGCGGGGTGTCGAGAAGCTGCGGGAAGCAGGTCTTGATGACTTCCAGCACGATGTTGACGCAGACCGAGGCACCAGGTGACGCGCCGAGCAGGGCGGAGATGCTGCGGTCTTGGTCGGTGATGACTTCGGTGCCGTAGTGGACGATGCCGGCCTCGCCATCGGTTTTTTTGATGGCTTGGACGCGGATGCCGGCGTCGATGAGTTTCCAGTCCTCGGGCTTGGCGTCGGGGTAAAAGACGTGGAGGACCTTCATGCGGTCGGCCATGCTTTGGGTGCCTTGCTGGACGAGGTATTTCACCAAGTCGAGGTTGTGAATGCCGATGTTGATCAGGGTGGCCAGATTGTCCGGCTTCACCGACAGTGGTAGATCCAGGTAGCTGCCTTTCTGGTGGAGGAACTTGGTGGTCCAAGCGGCGAAGGGGCCAAAGAGTAGCGTCTTTTTGCCATCCAGAATGCGGGTGTCGAGGTGCGGCACGGCCATCGTCGGTGCGGCGTCTAGCGCCTGGCCGTAGACTTTCGCCTGGTGGCGGGCCACGATCTCGGGGTTGTCGCAGACCAGCCATTGGCCGCCGATCGGGAAGCCACCCAGGCCCTTGGCTTCGGCGATGCCGGATTTCTGCAGCAGTGGCAGGCTGCCACCGCCAGCACCGACGAAGACAAACTTGGCATTGTTTTGAAAGGTGGCACCAGTGGCGAGGTCCTTGACGGTGAGGAGCCAGCCGTTTTCAGTCTTCTTGAGGTCGGTGACGCGGTGGCCGGAGGCGATGCCGCAGCCATCCTGCTTGCCCAGCCAGCCGAGCAGCTTGCGGGAGATTGCACCGAAGTTCACATCCGTTCCCGCATCCATCTTGGTGGCGGCGATCGGTCCGCTGGGACGACCTTCGGTCAGCAGGGGCGCCCATGAGCCGATGGTCTCGCGGTCGGTCGAATACTCGAGCGGCGCGAAGAAGTGGTGGGCCGACATGCCTGCGTGGCGTGCTTTGAGGAAATCCACCTGCTCCTGGCCATGCACGAAGCTGAGGTGCTGGACGGGAGTGATGAACTCCTTGGGCTCATCCACCATGCCACTGGCCACCGCGTAGCTCCAGAAGAGCTTGGATTGCTCGAACTGCTCGAAAATCTCGATCACCTTGGTGACGTTCACACTGCCGTCCGCCTCGCGCTTGGGGGTGTAGCTCAGTTCGCAAATCCCGGCGTGGCCGGTGCCTGCATTGTTCCAGCCGTGGGAACTTTCTTGGGCCAGTTCCTCGGTCACCTCATACACTTGGATGCTTAGGTCCGGCTGCAGACGCTTGAGCAAAGCGCCCAGGTTGGAGGACATGACACCGCTGCCGATGAGGACAACGTCGGGATTGTTGAGGTGCGTGGAATGGCGCATGAAGATGGCGTTGGGAGTGGCTAAGGTTGTGGAATCGACTCAGTGGCCACGGTGGACGTTGGCCCCGACGACACCCTCGGTGCCGCTGAGTTTTTTCCATGAGAAGGCATAGAAGGCGACGAACACGAAGCAGGCCAGCGGGACAATGAATCCAGCAGACATGCCGTTTTTGTCGGTGTCGGCGATGTGGCCCATCAGCTTGGGCATGATGGCGCCGCCCATGATGGCCATGACGATGTAGGACGAGGCCTTCTTCGCGCGGCTACCCAGCCCGTGAATGCCGAGCGAGAAGATCGTCGGGAACATGATCGACATGAAAAAGTAGCTCAGGAACAGCGCCACGGCCGAGGTCCAGCCAAGTCGGCAGAAGACCAGCAGGCTGCACAGGGCGGCCAGCGAGGCGAAGGTGGCCAGAACCCGATGGGCCGCGAACTTTTTCAACAAGACCGCACCGATGAAGCGACCGGCAAGGAAGAAGCCGAAACCGACGGCAGCCAGCGTGGAAGCCCCCTTGTCGCTCAGGCCGAGGACGCCGTTCTTGTGGATTTCAAACCAGTTGCCGAAAGTGCCCGCTTTCCAGGCCTCTGGAACGGCCGGAATCTGGGAGGTCATGTAGTTGATGAAATACGCGAAGATCCCGCACTGGGCCGCGACGTAAAAGAACTGCGTGAGCGTGGCTCCCGAAAAGTGCGGGTGGCTCCAAATGCTGTGGCTGGTGATGCTGCGGTTCTTCAGGAAGAAAACAACGCTGCCGATCGCCAAAAGCGCGCCGGTTGCGTACCACAGTGCCTGCGACTCACTCAGGCCGGTTGCCTTGCCCACGGTTGGAATCGCGACAATAGCCGACAGGATCATGCCTATCGCCAGCGACAGCACGGCGATGTTCGCCCACACAAAGCTCATGGCGACGCCACGGTTGGCGATGGGAGCTGCGGTGCCCGCGTCGGCCTCATCAAGGTGGAATTCATCTTCCGACTTGATGTCCGGCAGTTTGCAGAAGGAGAAAATCACGGCGAGGACCAGCACGAAGCAGCCGATCGCGGCATAAGGAATCCAGAGGGTTTCCGAACCCGTGCTGTTGCCGGCGGCGTCTTGACCGTAGAAGAACTGGGCGCCGGCGATGGGGCCGAAGATCCAGCCGATACCGTTGCAGGATTGGGCGAGATTGATGCGAGTGGCCGCGAATTGTTTCGGGCCGAGAACCGTCGAATAAGGGTTCGCCACGGTTTCGAGGAAGGTCAGGCCGGAGGCGATGATGCAAACGCCCAGCAGGAAGGCGGGGAAGGTGGCGATCTTAGTCGCCGGGATGAACCAAAATCCGCCCACCGCGACCATCAGCAAGCCTGCGATGATGCCGCCCTTGTAGCCGAGCTTGCTGGCCAGCCAACCCGCTGGCAGCGCCATCAAAAAGTAGCCGAGGTAGTGGGCAAACTGGACCCACGCAGATTGGGCAAGCGTGAGGTGCAGTTCCTCTTGGAAATGCTTGTCCATCACGTCGATCATTCCATTGCAGAATCCCCACAACAAGAAAAGCGAGCTGACGAGGGCAAAGGTGACGACGTAGCTTTTTCCGTCTGGCGAGGTGAACAGGCTCGGTGAATTAGTCTTGGAATTCATTGGTTTTTACGGGTGATGGATGACTCAATTAGGGCGTTGGGACTTGGAGGTCTGATGGCTAGGTTGATCTTAAGAACTGCCAAAGGGATAGGCGTCGCTCGGGGCGGACCATAATGGATTCTTGATGGCTGAACATCCTAAAAATCAGCAGAGCACCGCAGGCTCGGCCCGGATGCGAAAGATTCGTTCCCTCGGCATGCGCGTGACAAAGGTTCCTGCCGCATGAAAGTAGCTCATAATCAATATGATGCGGATGAATAAAATGCCTAGCTTGTACGCTTTGGTGACCGCCGCGGGGGCATTTGGAACCTTCATTTTTTGGTAAATATGCCCGACATGGGTGATGATCGTGGTGGCGCTGAGGTGGAGCCGCTCGGCAATTTCTTTTTTGGAGCAGCCTGCTGCCAACAGCTTGAGCACTTCGACTTCGCGCGGCGTCAGCAGGGGTTCGGTCTGGATTGCTGGCAACTGGCATTGCAGCGCGCCGAGCGCGAACTTGGTCAGGCAGGGGTCCAACAAAGCGCCTCCCTCCCACACCCTTCGGAAGCCATCGATGAGCGGCGGCAGCGCGGAGGATTTCAGAAAATAACCCGCTACCCCGTGCTTGATGGCCCCGAAAATGTCCTCCTCCAGATCGGAATGGGTGTGGATAATAATCTTGGCATCGGGAACGGCTGCGTTGAATTGGGGAATCGCCGCCAAGCCACCTGTGTCCGCCAAGCTGGGGTCGAACAGAATGATGTCTGGCTCGGCATTCTCCTCGCAGTGCCGCAGGCTGCCTAGCGCCTGCATCGAGGTTTTAAACGGGCGCAATAATTCAAAGCCGGATTCCTTTGCCAGCGCGCGGGCGAGGGCTTGGTGGCTTTTCGGATCATGGCCCACCCGCAGGATGCGGATGGGACGACGGGTGGGTTTTTGGGTTTTTGGCATCTCATTTTCGGGATAGAAAGATTGAGTTCGAGGTGGGTTGGCCTGTCCGCGAGTGATACCTTAGCTCACGGAGATTTGGGTCGGCCAACCCGCTGATGGACCGCTGGGGCTGATTCGGTGCGCGAGAGCCTCCGAACGAACGCCAGCGGGTTTTGGGATCAATGGGCTTTTTTGGCGGGGGGCGTTGCTGTGGGCGGGTTCATGAGTTTCAGCTCTTCCTCGGTCGGGCCTCCGCCGAACTGCTTCCAGTAAAGCGCCTTCATCGGATTGATCGTCGGACCGACGGCAGTTTCATTGACGAGATACGGCTGCACGTCAGTCCACCATTGGTCATAGGTCGCGCGCAGTGCGGCCACCGCTTCGGGATGCTCGGCGATGACGTTGGTCGTTTCGGCGGGGTCGACCTTCAAGTCATAGAGCTCGGTGTTGTTGACAAGGGTGTAGCGTGAATTCTGGATCGTGCTTGCCTGGTATTTCGCCGCTTGGAGTTTGCCTTTTTCCCAGCGGCCGACGTGATGGATCAGGGTGCGATCGTCCCAAGGGGCATCGGGATTTAGAAGGAGCGGCAGCAAACTGCGGCCCTCCACTTGCTTCTTGAGCGCGGGCGATAGCGGCGCGCCGACTACTGCGGCTAACGTCGGCAGCAGGTCCAGATGCGCGGTCAAGGCATCACACGTGGCACCTGCGCGGATGCCACCGGCGGGCCAGCGGAAGAAACACGGCGCCCGCGTGCCGCCTTGGTAAGGCATCGCTTTGCTGCCGCGCATCCCCGCATTGAAGATCTGGCAGGCCGGCGCGTGGCCACCATTGTCAGTCCCCAAATAGATGACGAGGGTGTTGTCGGCGATTTTCCATTCGTCGAGCTTGGCCAGTAACTTGCCGAAGTTGCTGTCGACGTTCTCGATCATGCCGAAGAACTTCGCCAACTCCTCGGTCACGCCCGGTTTGCCGAGGTACTGCTGGTAGTATTTCTCGGGGACGACCAGCGGACCGTGGGCGGCATTGAGTGGGATGTAGGCGAAGAATGGTTTTTTGGCCGCGCGCTGCTGATCCATCCACTCGACCGCTTGGTTGAAGAATAGATCCGTGCAGTAGCCTTCGGTCTTTTCGAATTTGTCGTTATGCCAGAGCGTCGGGTTGATGTTGCTATTGTTTGGCGCGTCACCGCAGGAACCCGAGTAAGTCTGGCCGATGCCGCCACCCCCGTGGATGTAAACTTCATCAAATCCGCGGCTCTCCGGGCGATACGCTTTCTCGTCGCCGAGGTGCCATTTCCCAAAGATCCCGCTGGTGTATCCGGCGGTTTTGAGAACCTGCGGCAGGGTGATCGTCTTCAGACTCATCCGTTCCCGCTCCAAGATCGTGTGGGTCACACCGTTCTTGAACTCGTGCCTTCCGCTGAATAGAGCCGCACGCGTCGGCGAGCAGGTCGGGCTGACGTAAAACTGCGTAAAGAGCGCGCCCTGCTGCCTGAATCGATCCACCGCCGGCGTCTGCACGACCGGCGCGCCCAGACTACTATAGTCACCGTAGCCGACGTCATCGGGCATCACCAAGATGATGTTCGGCTTGGCGGACGGCGCAGCGCCAGCCCCCAGCAGAGTCATCGTGGGTAGCAGCAGCAGGCCTGCGAGGAGGATTTTCATGGAACGAGGCTCAAGGAAATGGATTTCAGACTGGCAGTCTTGGCGTTGCCTTCCAGGCAGCCGACGTTGAGCTTGTACTTGCCGGGCTTCGGGAAGTTCAGCCAACCGATCGGGAACGACTGGTAGTTGGGCGAGGCATTCTGCTGGTTCTGGATCATTTCGCCACCCTCCACGCCCACCGTCCACACCAAGCGCGGCTCGCCGGAGTACGTCAGCTCCACCTGGTAGTTACCCGGTGTGAGCACGTTGACCTCCCAGCTGGCGGCACCTGCGGGCTCCCAGTTGAAGACTTGCGTCGTGTGCTTCCATTCGCCGAATTTCTCCATCCATTCCTTGCGCTTCTTGGTGGCTCCCTTGACGGTCGCGAATTCGGTGAGCAGCTCGGTGGGGGTGTTCGGGTCGATCCCGAAGCAAGGATCCACCTCGGGCTTGCCTGCCAAGTCCACTTCGATCACCGAGATCAGCTTCTCGGGGCCGGCGCTGGGCACCTTGAAGCAGGTCCAGCCGTTCTCCGTCTGGTACGTGATCGCCTCTGAAGCGTTGCCATTGAGGAGTTTGGCCGAAGTAATGGCTGTTTTAAGTCCCGGCAGGAACAACTGGCCAGAGCTCGGCCACTTGGTCACGGCCAGGAACATCTTCTGGCCTTTCACCGTCACATCGCCCCACGGCAGCGCGTGTTTCCACGGCGAAGCTTCCGTGGCGTAGACCACTTGCGGGTAGCGGTGGATCCACTCGCCCGACTTGCGCAGCGACTCAGCCGCGTGTTTCGGCACGGAGCCGTCACCGCGTGGCCCGATGTTGAGCATGTAGGTGCCGCCCCGCGCGACCGTGGCGATCAGGCGCTCCAGAATTACCTTCGGCGTCTTCCAGTTCTGGTCGTAATGCGCATAAGCCCAAGAATCGT
>CALPMD020000056.1 GCA_943324575.2 Akkermansia muciniphila | reverse complement strand
CGACTGATATCAACGCCGCCCAAAACCTCTGGCGACAGCAACTCCGCTACGAGTACCTGCAGGAAAAACTCGCAGGCAAGAAGGAAGCCGACATCGTCAAAACTCTCAGCCGCCGCAGCGCCCGCACGGCAGAGACGATGCGCAAGTCCGACAGCAAGGCCGTGCTGGAATACTACCTGGAGTCACTCGCTCAGTCCTATGACCCGCATTCTGATTACATGGGGGCCGAGCAGCTCAAGAGCTTCCAAATCGGCATGAACCTTTCGCTCATCGGGATCGGTGCAACGCTGCGATCCCAGGACGGCTATTGCAAAATCACGGATCTGATTCCAGGCGGCCCCGCCGCGCGCAGCGGACTCCTCAAGAGCGGAGATCGCATCGTCGGCGTCGCTCAGCAAGCGGGTGCTGAGTTCACCGATATTGTCGATCTACCCCTGTCCCAAGCCGTCGATCTGATCCGCGGCAAAAAAGGCAGCTCCGTCTATCTCAACCTCATCCCAGCCAACAGCTCCGACGACAGCGCCCGCAAAACCGTCACCATCGTCCGCGAAGAAATCAAACTGGAAGACCAGCAGGCCAAGGCAAAAATCATCGACCTGCCCACGGGTGACCGCACCCAGCGCATCGGCGTCATCGACCTCACCGCCTTCTACGCCGGCGAGGACGACGGCAAAAGCAACCCCGCCTCAGCCACCGAGGACGTTTCGAAAATCATCACCAAGCTGCAACGGGAAAAAGTCACGGGCATCATCCTCGACCTGCGCCGCAACGGCGGTGGCTCTCTTCAAGAAGCCATCAGCCTCACCGGTCTCTTCATTCCATACGGGCCGGTCGTGCAAACACGCGACCTCGAAGGCCACTTGGAAGTCGGCAAGGACTTCGACGGCAAAGTGACCTACGACGGCCCTCTCGTTGTCCTGACCAGCCGCTTCAGCGCCTCCGCTTCGGAAATTGTTGCCGGTGCCCTCCAAGACTACGGCCGCGCGATCGTAGTGGGCGACACCTGCACCTTCGGCAAAGGTACCGTGCAAACCATCGTCCCACTGTCCAAGGTCATGCATGACCACGGCCTGATCCCCGGCTCCGACCCCGGCGCTTTAAAAGTCACCATCAGCAAATTCTACCGACCCAGCGGCAAGTCGACCCAACTCGAAGGCGTCAAGGCCGACATCATCGTCCCATCACTGACCGATCAGCCTGAAATCGGCGAGTCCGACCTCGGCAACCCACTGCCGTGGGACACCATCGCCCCCGTGAAATTCACCGAGTCCAATCGCGTCAGTACCTCACTCGCAACTCTCCGCGTGCGCTCAGACCAGCGCATCGCCAAGGACCCAGACTTCGCGGAACTGAAAACCGACATCGAGTACTACCGAAAAATCCGGGCCGACAAGTCCGCCTCGCTCAACGAAGTCCGCCGAAAAAAGGAAAAAGCCGATCTCGCCGCCCGGGCCGACACCTTGAAAAAGGCCCGCCTTGCCCGTGGCATCACCCCACCGCCCGCCTATGAAGTGACGCTTAAAAACGCCTTTCTTCCCGGCCTCGGCGACCCCGTGAAACAGAAAACTCCTGCCGCAGATCTCGACGACGACGCCGAGCTAGGGTCCGAAACCGCAGCCACCGAGGACATCGTTCTTTCCGAAGCGCAAAGAATCCTCCTCGACTACACCACTCTCCTCAACGGCCAAGCACTCGAGAACACCGCTCAATTGCCACTCAAAAAACTGCTTGAGTGAGCAAAGTGGCCCGAGACGGATTCGAACCGCCGACACGTGAATTTTCAATCCACTGCTCTACCGACTGAGCTATCGGGCCATTAACACAACCACCCTTGCGGGTGGGGCGCGCAGTAAGAATCGCTGCTGACGATTTGACAATCGGAAAATGACTTTAATTGTCTTTTTTCCAACAGTTTTGCCAAAGTGGCTGGAGCGTCTCGCTCCAGACCGTTGTTTGGGCGTCTCGCCCAAAGGGATTCAGGCAGGAGGCGGGACGCCTCTGCAACGGTCTGGAGCAGGATGCTCCAGCTACGCTTCAGCCTTACTTGAGGAAAACTTCGCGTGCCTTCGCGCCTTCGCCCGGGCCGACAATGCCGCGTTGCTCGAGAATGTCGACCATCCGCGCGGCGCGGGTGTAGCCTAGGCGCAGGCGGCGCTGCAGCAGCGAGGTGCTGGCCTTCTGCTCTTGGCGCACCACTTCGATGCACTTCATGATCAGATCTTCGTCGGCTTGGGAAACATCGTCCTCCTCGTCATCGCTGTCGCTGTGAATCGAGGCGTGGATGTCGGTCTCGAACTTGGGCGATCCCTGCGCGGCGCAGTGGTCGATGATGCGCTCGATTTCAGCGTCCGTGACGTAGGCTCCCTGTGCGCGTTCGAGCTTGGCCGAACCAGGTGGCAGGTAGAGCATGTCGCCCTTGCCGACCAGTTTGTCCGCCCCCTTGGTGTCGAGAATGACGCGCGAGTCGAGCGCCGAGGAAACTTGGAAGGCGATCCGGCACGGGATGTTTGCCTTGATAATGCCAGTCACCACATCGGCGCGAGGCGTCTGGGTGGCGATGATCAGGTGAATGCCCGCAGCCCGTGCCTTCTGCGCGATCCGGGCAATGCACATTTCCACATCCGCCGGGGCAGTCTGCATCAGGTCGGCAAGCTCGTCGATGAGCACGACGATGTAGGGGAAGCGATCGGGGATCTTTTCCTCGAACATCTCGATGTCATCCAAATCGTCTTGTGGGCCGAGTTCGCCGGATTCCAGCGCGAGGGCAATCGACTCGATGGTCTCGTCGTCTGCGGGATCTTCCAGTTCGGGTGCGAACTCTTCGACCACCGGCTCGGCTTTGTCGGGACGCGGGCGGCTGTTGAAGCTGTCGAAATTGCGAACGCCTTCCTTGGCGAAGATGCGGTAGCGCTTCTCCATTTCGTTGACCACCCACTTGAGGGCGGCCACGGTCTTTTTCGGATCGGTGACGACGGGCACGACCAAGTGCGGCAGGCGGTTGTACATCTGCATTTCCACCACCTTGGGGTCGACCATGATGAAACGCAGTTCATCGGGACCGAACTTGAACAGCATCGAAGCGATGATCGAGTTGATACAAACCGATTTACCCGAGCCCGTGGCACCCGCCACCAAGCAGTGTGGCATCGCCGCGAGATCACCGATGACGGTCTTGCCATAAACATCCTTGCCCAGCGCGAGCGGGATCTTCTTCTTGGCCGAGCGAAACTCGGGGTCGTGCAGTAGCTCGTGCAGCGGCACGGCGACTTTCTGCAAGTTCGCGATCTCGATACCGACGGTGTCCTTGCCGGGAATCGGCGCGAGGATGTTGATGCGCTCGGCGCAGGTGGCGCGGGCGAGGTCAGCTTCCAACTGCGAAATGCGCGAAACCCGCAGTCCCGTCGACGGATAGATTTCGTAGCGGGTGATCGTTGGCCCGCGGGTAATATCTCCGGCCGTTACTTCGATGCCGAAGGCCTGCAGGGTATCGATGATCGTACGCTGGGTGGCCAGCAGCTCCTCGCGGTTGGCTTCCGGTGCCTCGACGGATTCGTCGATGTCCAAGAGATCAAAGCCCGGCAGTTCGTAGTTCTCGAAGCCCGTGACGGAAAGAAACTGGTGACCGCTCGGCTTCTTGCGCTCGAATGGCTTGCCGCCCACCACCTCCGGGTCGTTCGCCCGCCGCTGCGAGGCGTCGATGATCTGCGGCGTGGGAATGTTGCGCAGTGGCAGCATGATCTGTGGCTCGTCCACCACAGCCTTGGTGCTAGCGGACTTGGTGGCGTCGCGGTCCTTGCGCCGTTGCTCGCGCTGGCGGTCGCGTTCGGCCTGCATCTCTGCTTCGCGCGCGGCCACTTTGCCGGCAGCGCTGCGGCTGGCTTGCCACGCTTGAAAATGCTCCCTCGCCAATTGAAGGCAGGCCTTGGTGAATCGTACCGGCTGCTGGCCGGTGAGCAGGATCATCGCTATCAGATAAGCACCGCTGGTGAGAATCAGCGTGCCCGCGCGGCCGATCAAACGCGTTAGCACGAAGCCCCCCAGCCCTTCACCGATCACACCACCAGGGCTGGGCAGATCGCAGGTAAGCGCCCACTCCTTAAAAAAGAAATCACACGCATGCAGCCAGGCCGCGGCCGACAGCAGCAACAGGCAAAAACCCATCACCGCCCGCGGCCAGATCCGTGCCTCGAAGGCTAGCTTGATGATGCCGAACCAGATGAACCCCACCGGCAGCAAGACGCCCGCCGCACCGAATAGCAAAACCTGTAAAAATCCGAGAATCCCCCCCACCGGGCCGATCAAATTCTCGCCCTTCGCACCCGACTTGCCAGCGAATGCCTCAAACATCCCCCACCGCGGTAAATCCGCCGGGCTGTATTTCACCAGCGACAGCAATAGCAATAATCCTCCCACGATCCAAAGAATCCCTGTGATTTCATTCGTCCACCGCGTCGGCTCGGGAATTTCACCTCGTTTTTTATTATCCTTGGCTGCCATGACTTTCGCTGTGCCCAAATCATTCCCCGACTCGCCCCCGGCCGCAAGATCGTTTTCAGAACTCGAAAATCCGGCGAGTCCTCGATAATCCGCACTTGGTCGGATCTGTAGGCTGGGCTAAACTGTCGGCGTGCGACTGCTGACGCTTCACATCCAAGAACCCCTGCCCGGCCTCGTCATGCCGGAAATGGTGGCTGAACACGGACCCGACGAGGCCGCGCGCCGCTACCGAGCCCTCGTCGTCACCACCCTGCGCCAGCTCCGTGGACTCGCCAAGGCCCGGCTGAGGCTCAGCATCGCGCCCGCCGATGCCGACGAAGCCGTGCGCTTCTGGCTGCTGCCCCGTCTCTCCGAAAGTTGGCAGACCCACGACCATGTGTTTCGCAGCGAAGGGTGGGAAATCGACTTTGGAGGAAGCGCTGACGAATTCACCGTCCACGCCCACGGCGAAATCCTCTGCCCCTACCTCGGTGCCCGCTGGGTCCACGCCGCGCTATTAGGACTCGATCGCCGCAGCCACCGCATCGTCGGCCCCGCCATCGGCGGCGGGGAATACCTGCGCGCCCACGCCAGCGATGCTCCCGCCGATCTCCCCCTCCAACAACTCCCCGAACTCGCCGTCGTCCGCACCGGTGACCATTGGCAAGAAGCCCTCGCCAGCGCCCTGGGACCCGCCCTCAAACGCGCATGGGAAGAGGAGGCCTGATCGGCCGCGTGCGGCCCCGCACTGAAATCATTCGACATTTCCCCTCGACTGCTTCGTATTCCCGCCGTGCCGACTGTCCAACTTAAGTACCAAACGTTCCACCCCTCAATCTGGCCAAAGATGATTGGCGAAGTTTCCCGCGACGCGATGCCGGGTTCCTTCGTGCTCGTGTTAGGCAAAGAAGGCACGCCTTTCGGCTGGGGCTTGTGGAATCCGAAGTCGCGCATGCCGCTGCGGGTCGTCAGCCATTCGCTGGAACCTCTGGACGACGAGACGTTTTTCGAAAACGCCATCCGCCGCGCCGCCCACCTCCGCCGCAAGGTCCTCAAACTCGACGCGCACACTGACAGCTACCGCGCCATTCACGGCGACGCTGACTTCATGCCGGGCATCGTCGCCGATAAATTTGCTGACGTGCTCTCAGTCGAAATCACCAACCTCGCCGCCTGGCAGCGCCTGCCCAAGTGGCTGCCGCTGCTCCACGAATGCTTCGACACCCAGCGCGTGGTCGTCGGCGTGGACATGGAATTAGGCCGCATCGAAGGAATTCCGCGCTTTGGCGGCGTCGAATCCGACAACGTGCGCTCCGTGAAAATCCGCGAAAACGGCGTGCGCTACGAAGTCGACTTTAGCGACGGCCACAAAACCGGCTTCTTCTGCGACCAGCGCGACAACCGCCAGCAATTCGCCGCACTCGCCGAAGGACGCACCGTACTCGACCTCTGCTGCTACACAGGCGGCTTCAGCATATCCGCCGCACTCGCCGGGGCGACCGATGTGACTGGCGTCGATCTGGATGAAACCGCGATCGCGATGGCCAAGCGCAACGCCAACCTGAACAACGCCAAGGTCAAATTCACCCACGCTGACGCCTTCACCTGGGCCCGCACGATGATCGAAAACGGCCGCACCTGGGATCTCGTCATTGCCGACCCGCCGAAGTTCATCCACGGCCGCGAGGACGACCTCGGCACTGCTAAATACGCCGACCTCAACAAACTCGCGCTGCAACTCGTTGCTCCCGAGGGTCTTTACGTCACCTGTTCCTGCTCCGGCCACCTCGGTGTCGGCGAGTTCGAGCAAATCGTCATCACCTCCGCCCACCGCCGCAACAAGCGCCTGCAAATGCTCGACCGCACCGGTGCTGGCGCCGACCACCCCACCCTCTCGAACTACCCAGAGTCCCGCTACCTCAAGGTGCTCTGGTCGCGCGTGATTTGAATACTCTCCTGCAGAGCGCCGCGCTTTGCTGCCGCCTGTAGTATGGGCAGATGGAGCGATTTCCGCCACTCACCGGCGACAGGTCCAGCCATCCCGCGCATAGCGGGCTGTCACCCGCTGAGCAAGATCCAGCGGTTCGGGCTGGGCGTGAAACGGCTGCCAGCAACGAGCCAAACGCCCTGCTAAAGCCTCAGCCCGTTGCTGGGAATCCAACTCCCCACAGGCGGCTAAAACTGATCCTTGATGCAGCAGCCCTTGCCGCGATCTGCGTTGTCCAGCACCCGAAAGTTTCCGGCCGTCCGGACCTAACAAATCGTGGTTCACGGGATTCTCAAAACACAGCGCAGCGCCGGTCTCCTCGCCCCCCCCACAGAGGCGAGCGGCGATTCCTTCAGCCACCAAGGCGTCCGCCAATGCGGCATGGATCGCCCGATAAATTTCCGCCCCGCGCCAGGAGGCCAAAGGCTCTGCTTGGGGTACCACCAAGGTGTAAGTCCAGTCGGCACGATGATCCACGATCCCACCGCCCGTCCAGCGGCGCACCCATGATACGCGGGGAATCGCGGCCTGCGCCTCAGCGATTTTCCCGAAATATCCAACACTCGCCCAGTCCCCCTGCCAGCGATAGACGCGCAGCAGCGGTGCCGTCGCGGTTTCTAACAACCATTCATCCACCGCCATCGACTCCGGGCCCGACCGCCGCAGCGGATCGACCCATAGGCGCAATGTTTGAAAAACCTCCATCCGCAGCGATTCTCTGACGAAAATCCGAAAACAGGAAACCGAAAACTTTCCGCGTCTTGCATTCTGGCGATGTCACGCCACCTTGGGGGCATGTCCATCGCGCCCAAGCCTAACAGCGCCCTCCTCATCGTCGGTCACGGTTCCACCGAGAACCCGGATTCCTCGACGCCATATTTCGATCACGCCGATGAGATCCGCCGACGCCACTTGTTTAGCGAAGTCCACTGCTGCTTCTGGAAAGAAGAACCCTCTCTGCGCGAGGCCTTCTATCTGATTGATGCGAAGGAGGTCTACGTCG
>CALPMD020000055.1 GCA_943324575.2 Akkermansia muciniphila | reverse complement strand
CAAGGACGACGATTGGTTAGGCTTCCTGCAATGGAGCATCATCATCGGCGCTCACCAACACTCCTTCCAACCTTGAATCCTATTTCCATGAAAACATTCATCACTGCATTACTTCTGCTAGCCGGCTGGCTCCATGCCGCACCGCTCAACATCGTCGTCACCCTGCCCGACCTCGCCGACATCACCCGTCAAGTCGGCGGCGATCAGGTGGAAATCTTCACCATCGCCAGCGGTCGCGAAGATCCTCACAACGTCCCGCTCAAACCGAGCGCCATCACCAAACTCGCCAAGGCCGATCTCTTTATCCAGCTCGGCCTCGGCTTGGAATATGCCTACGCCCCGGCGCTGGTGAAGGAATCTCGAAACCTGAAGATCCAGCCGGATGCCCCAGGATTCCTCGACCTGAGCGGCGGCGTTAGACCGTTAGACGTGCCGACCAACCTCGATCGCAAGGGTGGCGACGTGCATCCTAACGGCAATTCGCACTACAACATCGACCCGGTCTATGGCCAGATGATCGCACGCGGCATCGCTGCGAAACTCGGCCAAATGCGTCCCGAATCCGCCGCCCTATTCAAGGCGAACGGCGAACGATACGCGGCGATGTTGCAAGGGCGGATCGTCGCATGGAAAGCCAAGCTGGCGGGCAGAAGCATCAAGTTCGTCAGCTATCACCCGGACTTGTCGTACTTCGCGGCGCGCTTCGGCCTGACCCAAGTCGGGACGATCCAGCCGAAACCCGGAGTCGAACCCGGCCCGCGCGACATCCAGGCACTTGCTCAAACCATGAAACAACAGGGGGTGAAACTCATCGTCAAAGAGAGTTTCTACAGCGACCGCATCCCCAACCAACTCGCCCAGATCACCGGCGCAAAGGTGGTTAACATCCCGATCCTAGTCAACGGCACGCCCGCCGCGAAGGACTATGTTGCCCTCATCGACACCCTCGTCGACGCCTTTGCGAAATGATCTCGTTAAAAAACGTAGCGCTCGGTTACGGCGGCGTGGCCGTGATCGAGGGCGTCAACCTCGAACTTGCCGCCGATGACTTCCTAGTCATCGGCGGCCCTAACGGCGGCGGCAAATCCACGCTGCTGCGCGGTATCGCCGGCCTGTTGGAACCGTTAGCTGGGACGATCAACCGCGGCCGCACGCGCTTCGGTTACGTCCCGCAGCAGGCCAGCATCGAACCCGCCTTGCCGCTCACCGCCATCGAAATGGTCGAGCTCGGCGCCTCCGCCTCCAAGCCTTGGTGGAAAACCCTCATCACTCCGCGCGCCTCGTTCCACCAGCAGGCGCTGCGCGATTGCCAGGCCGAGGATTTTGCTGGCAAGCCATTCCACGCCCTATCAGGAGGCCAGCGCCAACGCGTGCTGCTCGCCCGTGCGCTGGCCTCTTCGCCAGACTGCCTCTTGCTCGACGAGCCGACGGCAGGCGTGGACCGCCCGACGCAACACTCCCTCGCCTCCGTGCTCGGTGACTTGCACCGCTTGTCCGCGCGCTCGGTGGTGTTAGTCACCCACGATTTCGCGCCGTTCCGCGACATCGCCCGGCGATTCGTCTGGGTGCAGGACGGCAGACTCCGGGAACTCAGCGCCGGAGATTTCCACGGCCGCCAAGACTCACCCGAACCCACATGCTGATGCCCGACGAATTCCTTTTTACCAAAGCGCTCTGGGCGGCGGTGCTGATCGGTGCTCTGTTACCCATCGTCGGCCGCCACCTCGTTCTGGGGCGGGCCGTATTGTTAGGCCTCGCGATCCCCCAAATCGCCATGGCAGGCATTGCCTTCGTCTTCCTTGCGGCCTCGCTGCACTGGCGGTGGGCGGTAGCACTCGGCGATGAATCGGCCAAGGCGCTGGTCGGATCGTTGTTGTTCGGCTTACCCGGACTGTTGCTGATCGCTGCGCCTTGGAAACGCCATTCCCGCATCAGCGAGGCGTGGCTAGCGGTCGTTTATCTCGCCTCCGTCTCCGCGACCAACCTAATGCTGGCCACCGACGCCATCGGCGAAACCTACCTCAGCGACCTGTTCCATGGACGGCTGCTGTTCATCGGCGAATCCGAATTGAAATTACTGGGTATCACTCTAGCTGTGGGCTTCGTTTTCCTATTCGCCTTTCGCCGCCGCCTCCTGCTCACCCTCACCGATCCAGACTACGCCACGGTCGCGGGCCTCGCGGTCGGCGGCTGGACCCTAGCAGCGACGGTGGTCAACGGCACGGTCATCGGTATCACCGTGGCGACCGCCGGCCCCCTCGTAGCCTTCGGCTTTTTGGTGCTGCCAGTCCTAACGGCCGCGACATTCGCCAAAAGCCTGCGCAGCAACCTGTGGCTATCGATGGTGGCAGGTATCATTATCTCGCTCGCCGGATTCTGGCTGTCCTATCATTTCGACTTCCCCTTGGGAGACGCCGTGGTCGCTGCGGGTTGCACCGTCCTCTTGCTTGTCCGCGTGCTAAAGATCCGGGAAATGGTGCCTAAACATCCTTGAACGAATCGTCGGCTTATCGTGGCACGGCAGACGCCATCAATCTGCTGCGCCGACACGTTGGGGTGACGACGCAGGCGGCGATTGCGTCAAACCGATTGTAAACCGTGCATTTTGCAATGAACCATTGCAAATCGCCACGTCGACCCACGGGCAGGCGATTCAAGAAAGTCCATTCCACAGGGATGATGCCTTGTCCGCAAAATGGCACAAGACCTGCAAAGGCATGTTCAACCTTCTAGCACCTCCCCCCACAAATGATTCTCTGCAGCTCTTGCAAAAATTGGTCGATCAAAATTCTTCGTTTACTCTGCATCACACCCTTGGCGTGGACTTGCACTCAGATCGACGCGGCGCAGGTGCCTCCCGTAAGGATCATGCCCTTGGGCGACTCGATCACGGCCGGGTGCTGCAGCAGTGCCCCCACCCAAGGCGGATATCGCAACAAACTCTACACTTTGCTCACAGAGGCAGGCTATAACGTGGACTTTGTCGGTACGGAAGCGGACAGTAATAACCCCACCCTACCGGATCAGGACCACCAAGGCATGAACAGCTACCGGATTGACCAAATTCAATCCGCGCTACCGAACTGGCTGCGGATGACCGAGGACCCCGACGTGGTCCTGCTCAACATAGGCAGCAATGATTTCTGGCAGGGTTACGACCTCGCATCCGTCCAGACGCGTTTGAACAATCTCATCACCGACATTGCCATCCAGCGTCCGTTTGCAAAAATCCTAGTTTCAAATCTCTTCATGCGGACCGACGATGTGAACACGGAAACTCTTCAAGAGTCTTTCAATGCCGCCATTCCGGGTATCGTCAACAATCAGGTCGCACAGGGGCGGCAGGTGTCTTTCGTCGACATGCATGCAGTCTCGCTACCAGGCGATTTAAGCAGCGACGGGATTCACCCCAATGCGACTGGCTATAATAAAATGGCGGAGGTTTGGTCTCCGGCCATCCAAATGGTCATCGCGCCCTTGGGCTCGACCGAGCCTCCCGCAATAGTTCGCACCGAACCGCTGGTCGACCGCCAGCACGTCACCGTCAGGTTCAGCAAACCCCTTGCTGATAGCGCCGCCAATCTGGCAAATTTCAGCCTCAACCGGGGATTGATTATCACTCAGGCGCTGCTCGATCCTGTCACCAAGCGCAGCATTGTACTGACCACTGGCACCCAAAGCGCCGGGGTCGTCTACACCCTGAGTGTTCAGGGAATATTGGATAATACCACACAGCAGCGACCGATCACCCCAGGGGCTTCGGTGGATTTCTCTCCGGACGTCTTGATCAACCCTAGTTTTGAAGCAGATTTTGCGGGATGGACGATGACGGGTAATCAGACAAGCACCCACGACGCCCCCTATTTCACAACCAACGGTAATGGCTTGGTCGTCTTCAACGGCGGCGATGAACTGCCGAACGGCATACTGTCCCAGACCTTCCCTACCGTGCCAGGAAACCTATACACCCTGAGCTTTGATACGGGGGTACTCGCCTACAATAAGAATCTCCAAGTCATGCAAGTGAGTGTCACGGGCAGCAGCACCCTGCTATCACAGATGATCACGGTTAAGGGCTTGGACGGAGGAATCGTCAATTGGAGCACACAGAACTTCACCTTCATAGCCGATGGCGATTCGACCACCCTTACCTTTCAAGATCAATCAGCCACGACCCAAGCAATCGATTTGATGCTCGACAACGTGCGCCTCAGCGCCACCAGCACACCGCCGATCGCTGCCACAGAGACCTACGCGACCGATCAGGATCAAACTCTGGCAGTTTCGGCATCCGGTGTTCTTGCCAATGACACAGACCCGGACGGAAACGTGCTGACCGCACAACTCGATGCATCGCCGAGTTACGGCAGCCTCATTTTGAATTCCAACGGTAGCTTCATCTATACGCCAGTGGCCGGCTTTATAGGAGCGGACTTGTTCACTTACCACGCCAGCGATGGCACACTGAATTCCAATATTGTAACAGTACACCTTACTGTGAAAGCGAAGCCCTCCTCCCTCTTGGCCAACAGCAGCTTCGAGTCGAGCTACACGGGCTGGGCTGCCACGGGCAGTCAAGAAGTGGTAACGTATGCGCCATACCTGGCCTCGGATGGCAGTTCACTCGTTGTCTTCAACGGTGACGATCAGTTGCCAGATGCAGTGCTTGCCCAAACCTTTGACACGGTCGTGGGACAAACTTACTCCCTTAGCTGTGATGTCGGGGTGATCGCCTACAATAAGAATCAACAAAAGTTGGGAATCACCGTAACTGGCACGGGCGGCCTGCTATCAGAAATCGTCGCCCTCAACGGATTGGGTGATGGAACCATCCGCTGGCAGACAAATAATTTCACCTTCGTGGCGGATAACACCACGACCACTTTGACTTTTCGCGATCAATCCACGACGACGCTGGGCTTAGACCTACTGCTCGACAACGTCCGGATGATAAAAATTCCTCCCTATGTGCTTCCCCCCGACCCTCTCCTCGCACAACCCCTAAAAACACCATCTTGGGTGATGACTCCTGATGCGGTAAAACTCCAATTAATTACGACCCAGGTAGGAACTTACGTGCTAGAGCGCTCGGAAGACCTCATCAGCTGGCAATACGTCAGCGAAATCAAAGTAACAGCAACCGGACCGATCGAGTTGCTTGACAACCAAAACTCACAGAGTGCGAGAATATCCAAGCGCAAGATGTTTTACCGGGTTGCTCTCAACACGGGCGACTGAGTCACGAACCAAAGCCAGCACTTCCCATGGGGCTTGAGTAAAATTCACATGAACCAACGGTAGACGCACAGGAAGGATTCCGCTTTGATCCCATCTGAAACAGTTATGGAAGTGCTCAATCACCTTTTGGAAAATAATCGCGCTTGGGCAAACTCGATGAGTGCGAGCAATCCGGATTTCTTCCGGAAGTTGGCCAGCCAGCAAAATCCCGAGTATTTGTGGATCGGCTGCTCCGACAGCCGGGTGCCCGCCAACCAAATCACCGGGCTGGCACCGGGAGAGGTTTTCGTCCACCGGAATGTCGCCAATATCGTGGCCGAGACGGACTTCAATGTGCTCGCGGTTATTCAATATGCGGTGGATGTCCTCAAAATCCGCCACATCATCATCTGCGGCCACTACGGCTGCGGCGGGGTGAAAGCCGCGCTGGATAACTTCCGCCACGGAATGATCGACAACTGGCTGGCGGGTATCCGCACACTCAGCCGGATGCACCGCAAGGAACTCGACGCGCTCCAGCCCGAAGCAGCGGTTGACCGCCTGTGCGAACTTAACGTGCTGGCCCAAGCACGCCATGTTGCCCATACCACCATCCTTGAAGACGCATGGGAACGTGGCCAAAAAATCTCAATCCACAGCTGGATCTACCGCTTGGACAACGGCATCATCACTCCGCTGCGATCACCGATCGATGCACCTCTCGATTTCTCGACTCCGATGGAAGATGGCGGGGCGGTGGACGAATTGTTGGATTCCAATTGAATTCTTCAAATTCTGGTGCATGTTGATTCCGTCACAAGTGACGGGGGCGTTCTGGTTTCGACGGGATGTTTGACGCGCTGGTTGCACGTAGAGGTTGATCGGTTGGCCTCTTAAAAAAGCCGCTCAAAAAAAATAAATGCAGACTCTAACGAGCTCGCACTGGCCGCTTAATTGACGACCACGTCTGAACCCCGACGCCTGTTGAGGGGGATGGCGAACACTTAACAGGCTGGGATCGAAGTCGGGTAACCGGGCTTCTTTCCGAGATCAAACAGGTTTCTAGGATGGGCAACGCTGCATGGGGGCCCAGTCCATCCAAAACTCCAGACACCATGCTAAACGTGTAGATGCCAGTGTTGACGGCGTTTCGGACAGGGGTTCGACTCCCCTCGCCTCCACTCTTTCAACCGAAGATCCCGCCAGTTGGTCCGCCAGCTGGCGGGATTTTTATTTGGGCCCGCCCTCAGGGCAGTCCCAGAAAAGCACGCGCGGCGGCGCGGATCTTGTGATTCTCCTCGTCGCTGTACTCGCGCTTGCCGTCGAAGGCCCAAACGGTGCCGGGCCATGCGGGATCATCCGCCGAACGGCCGACGATATGGATGTGCATTTGCCGGACTTGGTTGCCGATGCAGGCGACGTTGAGCTTTTCCGGCTGAAAATAGCTGGCGACAAATTCACTGACTTGCCGCAGTGCCGCCATCACCTCTTCGTACTGGCCGGCTGGCAGTTGGTGCAAATCCTCGATCCCATCCTCAACTTCGGGAATGAGCAGCAGCCAGGGAAAGAGCGCATTGTTTTTGAGCAACAAGCGACAACCGCCGAGCCGCCCGAGTTCAAAGCCGCCCGCCGCCAGTCGTGGATGAACTTCAAAATTCATAGGCAAGAAGCAATTAGCCGCAACACGAACTGGTCGAGCAGCAAGGGCTGGCGGCGAGCTCCTGATCGATGGCCGGAGCTTCGAGCGAGGGGTTCGGTTCCAGGGTATCGAGGCCGAGCTTGGCCAGCAGTTCGCGGTCCTTACCAGCCTCGGGATTATCCGCCGTGAGGAGCTTGTCGCCGTAGAAGATCGAATTTGCCCCAGCGTAGAAGCAAAGCGCCTGGGTCTCGTCGGAAAGACGGGTGCGGCCTGCGGAAAGGCGGACTTTGGCGCGTGGCACCGCGATGCGGGCACAGGCGATCATGCGGACCAGATCAAACGGATCGACCTGCGGATTGTTGGCCAGCGGTGTACCAGGCATCGGCATGAGCGAATTGATCGGCACGCTTTCGGGTTGCGGGTTGAAGCTGGAAATGACTTCCAACAGGCGCAGGCGGTCGGTGATGGTCTCGCTGATGCCGAGGATTCCCCCACAGCAAACCGACATCCCCGCATCCTGCACGTTGCGGATGGTGCGCAAGCGGTCTTCGTAGGTGTGGCTGGTGACGATGTTCGGGTAATGCTCTGGCGAGGTGTCGAGATTGTGATTGTAGGCTGTGACTCCCGCTTGCTTG
>CALPMD020000054.1 GCA_943324575.2 Akkermansia muciniphila | reverse complement strand
GGGAAGCACCCACCGGCGGCTACCTCATGCAAGGCTGCTTCGCCACCGCTACCCGCGCCGCTGGGGCTGCGGTCGGTTGGCTGAAGGCATCAATGGTCTAGGCGACCGGGAGCAGCGAGGGCTTGCGTGGAGCGTCTTTTGCCACTAAGGGTAAGACATGATCACAAGTCGTGAGATTGAAAAAGCCATTCATCAACTTCCCAAGGAGGAGAAGTGGGATTTGCTGCATCGGTTTTCGGAGGGGCTGTGGGAGGACTGGGATCGACAAATCGCTGAAGATTTGTCGACAGGGAAGCTAGATGGGATTCTTGCCGAGGTCCGCTCAGATATCGCCGCTGGCAATACCCGTTCTTTGGATGAAGTCCTTAACCACGGATAAGTTCTGGGCGACTTATGCCCGACTTCCCAAGGACGTTCGACAGGCTGCCCGCAAGCAGTATCGGTTGTGGCAGAAAGACCCATACTATCACTCCGTTCAATTCAAGCGGATCGGTGAACTTTGGTCGGCTCGCGTGACGAAAGATTACCGGGCGTTGGCGATCCTCGAGAGTGATACCTACTACTGGTTTTGGATCGGGACGCACGCAGATTACGACCGGATGATCCGATCGCGGTGAGGCGTGTATTTGCTGAAAATTCGGGATTCCCCGCGCGGGTATTGGGGTGGTAGCATCGCCCCATGGGAAAAGGCTATGAGACGCATCAAGCACGGGTGGCAGCGCTGCAGGCGCTGGGCAAGGATCTGGCACGGCGGGCAAAGTCGAAGTGCGAACTAACGGGCGCGGCCGGTGTGCCGTTGCGACCGTACGAGGTGCCGCCGGTGGCCGCCGAACCCGATCTGGAGCGCACGCTCTTGTTGTGTGAGGCTTGTCACGAAGTGCTCGAGCAGCCGAAGCGCCTGGCGGGTCGTGCCTGGCAGGGACTGGCTGAAGTCGTTTGGAGCGAAATGCCAGCGGTGCAGGTGGTGGCGTGGCGGATGCTGCAGTGCTTGGCTAAGCGCGAGGACTGGGCACGCGAGGTGATGGAGGAAGTTTTTCTCGATCCAGAGGTGGAAGCGTGGGCAAAGTTGGAAGTGCTTTGAACGGACCTAACGTTTTGAGCGCAACTTCGCCCGGGATTTGTGGTTTCATCGCCCATGTTGAGCGCAGATTACGCGGCAATACCTTTTTTTCTGAAAATGGAGCCTGATGCTACTGCCACTCCCGTTCCAGCAAATGCCAGCGCGATCGATTTCGCGCTGATGGAGCGGGTCGGCGCAGGGGATCATGCGGCGTTTCGTCACTTGGTCGAACGCCACCAGCACGCCGTCGTCGGCACGGTGGCGAAGATGTTAGGCAATTCATCCGAGGCGGAAGACATCGCTCAACAGGTGTTCCTGCGGATCTGGCGCAACGCGAAACGCTATCGACCGGACGCGAAGTTTACGACGTATCTGTTCACGATTACGCGCAATCTAGTCTTCAACGAGACTCGCCGCCGCAGTCGCAAGAAGGAGTTTTCCTTAGACGAGCGTGAGGAGAGTGCCAATCTTTCGATTGAGGGTGACCCCACCCGCCAGCCCGACGCGGAGTTGCTACAAGCCGAGTTGCAACGCGCCGTGGATGACGCAATCGCCTCTCTGCCAGAAACCCAGCGAATGGCCGTGGTGCTGCGGCGCTATGAACAACTGTCGTACGAGGAAATCGCCGAAGTTTTGGAACTCTCCGTTTCAGCAGTGAAGAGCCTGTTATTTCGCGCCCGCAGCGCGCTCCGCGAGGCGCTGGCAGGTTATCTCGCGGATTGAAACTTATCTTGAGTGATGGATGGCTTCGCAGATGGCGGGGAAGATTTGACGCTTGCGGCTGACCACACCGGGTGCGTGAAAGAGCGAGTGATCGATTTGCTCGAAGGGTAGTTTCATCAGCACCGCTTCCTGGCCAATGGCTAGGATCATGCTGTGATGCAGCGCAACATCGGTCACCGCGAGCACCGCCAGATCGTAGTTTTCGCGATAGTAAAGTTTCTTGAGCATGGCTTCCAGTTCATCGCGGCGCGCCGCAAAGCCATGGAGGTCGCGTTCTTCCACTTGTGAAATACTAACAGACAATCCTTGTTCGGTAAATTCCTTGCGGTCTGCGTTGAGAATCTCTTCGGGAGTGCCAGTGGCGATCAACGAGCCGACGGCAAAGAATTCGTCAGTGAACTTATTGGGATCCACTCCCGCCATGGCGCTGAGCCAAGTGAGCATTTCCCGGTCAAGCAGGGTCGTAGTCGGCGAGGTCAGGCACAGCGTGTCAGAAACGATGCCAGCGCAAAGGCACATGGCGACGCTGGGCGTAGGTGTGATTTTGCGGTGGAAAAACTTGCGGCCCACCAGTGTGCAAGTCGATCCGACCGGCTCGTTCAAATAGCGGATAGGTTCCCGCGATACTAGATCGCCCGCGAGACGGTGGTGGTCGATGACTTCGGTAATTTCCGCTTCTTCGACCCCGTTCACCGCTTGGGCATATTCGTTGTGATCGACCAGCGCGAGGCGGATGCGCGGTGGGTCGACGAGGTCGGACTTGGAAATCACACCGGTCATGACGAGGCTGCCGGAGTCCACCACTGGAAACAGGTCCTGATCAAGGGGAGTGAGACGCTTGCGGAGGACCGAGATGGGTTCGCTAAGACCGACGGTGAGGAAGTTTTTCTCCATGACGTGGCGTACGGTACGGGAGCAGCGGATCAACGTGGAGGCACTGGCCGTATCTTGCTGGCAGCGGAGAACAATGACCCCTTTGCGCGCGGCGTAAGCGCAAATTTCTTTAGGTACGGGGTTGCCGCCGGTGACGAGTAGGGCGCGGGCACCGTGATCGATGGCGTAGCGTTGCACGATCGGGCGGTCGCCACAGATGACGAGGAACTTGCCGACATTGCCATCCTGTGCGGCCTGTTGGAGGCGCTTGTCGACGGTCGCTTGCGATGATGCACCAACGAGTAAGATCAGGTCTTCCTCGAACTCTTGAGAGGGGAGTTGCGCGCCGACGTTTTCCGCTTGCAATGTATCTGCGAGTTTCGCCAGCGAGACATGGACCATCCGCACGCTGAGGCCTTCCGTATCCGCCGGCAGCAAAAGTTTGAGCAAATCAAAGTAGCGTAGAATGCCGCAAAGGTTGCCATCGTGATCCTCGACGGGTACGCAGCGGATCTCGGCGGCTAGCATGCGCCGGTAGGCTGTTAGGAACGTATCGGCTACGCTCACTTTGATGATTTTGCGGTGGCAGACCATGCCGGCGTTGACCCGCACGTCGGTAAGTAACACCGGAGCTTCTAGTTTTGCGCGTTCCAGCACCCATTTCGTTCGCTGAGAAATTTCGCCACAGCGTGCAGCGATCGCGTCCGGTTCCTCACCCGAGGCCCGCAGTAGGGATGCGTAGCCGATGGCAGAACAAATCGCATCGGTGTCTGGGTTTTTGTGGCCAATGACGTAGAATGGAGTTTTTGGCATGGTGGGTGTTTGTGGTAGCAGCGAATTGGCCATACTAGATTGGGCCAAGAATACATCAAGAAGCAATCTGGTGTTCTGAGAGAGATTTGCAGTGGCTGGAAGTTACATGCGCTCGGGTACTTTGATCCCCAATAGATAGAGCCCTTGTTTGAGGGTGCGGGAGGTCAGTTCGCAAAGCGCCAGACGACTGGAGCGTGTCGATTCATCCGCCTTGAGCACCGGGCAGGCCTCGAAAAACGAGTGGAAGGCGCGAGCGAGTTCTAGCACATAGTTCGCCAGCAGATTCGGGCGGAAGTCTTCGAGAATTGTTGGCAGCACTTCGCCAAAGCGGACGAGCAAGCGTGCAAGGTGGATTTCCGCCTCCTCGTTGAGGATGACCTCTGCAGCGGCGGCATCGAAGGGCGCATCAAGCTTGCGGAAAATCGAGCGAATGCGGACGTGAGAGTATTGCAGGTAGGGCGCGGTGTCGCCTTGGAGGGCCAACATCCGGTCCCACGAGAAAACATAGTCGGTCAGACGGTTCTGTGAGAGTTCTGCGAATTTCACTGCGCCGATGCCTACGATCTCCGCGATTGCGGCGGCTTCTTCGCCCTGTAGGTCGGGGTTTTTTTCGGCGATCGCTTTGGCCGCGCGCTCGACGGCTTCCTCCAGCACCTCGATGAGTCCGACATTGTCACCCGAGCGGGTTTTCATCAGCTTGCGGTCATCGCCGAGGATCGAACCAAAGCCGATATGCTTGAAGTCGCCGGTCTTTCCCCAACGCGCGGCGGCGTCGAAGAGTTGGCGGAAATGCAGCTGCTGTGGCACGCCGACGACGTACCAGATGTGGTCCGCTTTCCATTCGTCGATGCGGAACTGGATCGTCGCAAGATCGGTCGTGGCGTAGAGGAAACCGCCATCCGCCTTGCGGATGATCGCTGGATTATCAGTCCAGCCCTCTTCCTTGTGAACCATGAACGGGTCCTCTTCGCGCGGTTTGGAATTGTCGGAAAAGATGCAGATCGCGCCGCTGCTTTCGCGGGCGATGCCTTGTTCGAGGAATTCATCGACGAGCCCGGCGAGGCGTTCGTTGTAGTAACTTTCGCCCAGCCAGTGGTCGAACTTCACGTCGAGGCGGTCGTAGATTTTTTGCAGTCCGTTTTTGGAAACCTCGATGCATTGCTGCCAAATCGCCAAGTTAGTGGCGTCGCCCGCTTGGAGTTTGACGAGTTCGGCCTTGCAGGTTTCCAGTACGCCGGGATCTTCCTTGGCGGCTGCGTTGACTAGGCGATAGACGCGAACCAACTCGGAGATCGGGTCGCTAACCAGCGCTGCCTCGTCGAGGAAATGGTTCCAGCCGTAGATAATCATCCCGAACTGGGTGCCCCAGTCGCCGATGTGGTTGTCAGCGATGACCGTGAAGCCGAGGAAGCGCGCGATGCGGGATAAGGAATCTCCAATGATCGTCGAGCGGATGTGGCCGACGTGCATCGGCTTGGCGACGTTGGGCGCGGAAAAGTCGACGACTACCGTTTTGCCAGCGCCGGTGGCAGGCACACCGAGCCGTTCGTCGCGGATCAGGGCTGTGGTGCGCGCGGCATAGGCGGTGGGGAGGATGCGAAAATTGATGAAGCCCGGGCCCGCAATGTCGGCGGTGGCCAAGCCATCGAGCGCGAGGTGATCGATGATTTCCTGGGCCAGCGCGCGTGGATTGGTCTTGCGCGCTTTGGCCAAGACCATTGCGGCGTTCGATTGATAATCGCCAAAGCGTAGATCTGCGGCAGCCGTCACGGTGGCGGTGGTGGATTCACCCAGAGTGGCAGTCAGCGCGGTGGCGAGGCGTGATTCGAGTTCCTGAAGAAGCGTCATACAAAGAGAAAAAGGGTGCAGCGCATCAAGCGTCCACACGGGAAGGCTTGAAGCCCAAAATTGCGAGAACTTCCTCCGGAACTTCCGCGGCGTTGAGTTGCTCTAAGACCTCACGATTGACAAATATTTTCGCGATGGCGGCGAGTGTTTTCAGGTGGAGATGATAATTCGTGCGTGGCACGATGAAGAGAATGATTAAATGCACCGGAGCATTGTCCAAGGCGGTGAAGTCGATGCCGGCCTTTGATCGACCAAAGACCGCGACCACCTTTTCGAGATGATCGGAGAAAGCATGGGGGATAGCCACCCCTGAGCCGATGCCGGTGCTCAGCAACTCCTCGCGGACACGGAAGGAATCCAGCATTGCCTCGTAATGAGAAGCAGGCAGTTGGCCAATGCTGACTAGGTGATCGACCAATTCGACAATGGCAGGCCAGTGTTGGGCCGCCTCCATGTCGAGGATGATTTGTTCTGCACTTAACAAATTCGCTAACTTCATAAAACGAAAACCGAATCCGCAGACAACTGCGGAAGAATCGATTGACTATCGGTCTAATCGCCTGATGGCAAGCGGATTTCCGACGCGAGACCGCGAGAGTAGGGCAGTTTGAATGCGTCAAGGGGTTGACGCTAGCAGAAACACAGCTACAAGGTTGCCATCATGCAAGCCGACAACGATCCAAATCAGCCGCAGGAAGCACCGGTGGCCGCTGACACCGTGGAGCCTACTTCTGAAGCCCCCGCCACCGAATCCGCGCTTGACCCGTGGGAAACTCTGGAGGCCGAGGCCGCAAAGTGGAAGGAAATCTCCCTACGCACCGCCGCCGAGATGGAAAACCTCCGCAAGCGCACCGCCCGCGAGCGCGAGGACGCCATCCGCTACTCTAACCAGCGCCTGCTCGAAGAGCTCCTGCCCGTGATCGACAACTTCGAAATGGGCATGATGGCGGCCGCTCAAGATACCTCGTCGATGATCTACATCGGCATGGACATGGTCCGCCGCCAGCTCAACGAATTCCTCGCCTCCCAGGGGGTTGAAGAGATTCCAACGACGGGCAATTTTGACCCGAACCTACACGACGCCGTGGCCCAGGAAGAAGATGGTGCGGGCGAAGAAGGCCGTATTCTACGTGCCACTCGCCGTGGATTCCGCCTGCGCGACCGCTTGCTGCGCCCCGCCAGCGTGGTCGTTTCCAAAGCCCCAACCCCTGCCGAAGGAGTAGAAGCTTAAAAAATAATGTCAGAGAAACGCGATTATTACGAAGTCTTGGAAGTTACGCGCGAGGCCGGCGCGGAAGTCATCAAAAAATCTTACCGCAAACTGGCGGTAAAATTTCACCCAGACAAGAACCCCGGCGACCATACGGCGGAGGACAAGTTCAAGGAACTCGGCGAAGCCTACGAGGCGCTGAGTGACCCGGATAAGCGGGCAGCCTATGACCGCTATGGCCATGCAGCATTCAACGGTGGCGGTGGACGCTCGAATGGCGGCGGCTTCCACGATCCGATGGACATGTTCTCGCAGGTCTTCGGCGGTGCCTTCGGTGGCGGCTTCGAAGAATTTTTCGGCGGCGGCGCCTCGCGCAAAGGCTCGGGCAAACAACGTGGCAGCGACCTGCGCTACGATCTGGAAATCTCGCTCGAGGAGGCCGCGCGCGGCGTCGAGAAAGAGCTCGAAATCGAACGCTTCGTCCCCTGCGAACCCTGCGGTGCCAAAGGCTCCAAAGGAGCTGGCGGAGTTCGCCCTTGCACTAGCTGTGGCGGTCGCGGTGTGGTGGCCCGCCAAGCGGGCATCTTCATCCAGCAAACGCCGTGCCCGGAATGCCGCGGTGCTGGTGAAACGATTTCCGACCCGTGCCCGAGCTGCAAAGGCGATGGCCGCGTCCAGCGCGATAGTCGCATCAAGCTCCGCATCCCCGCGGGCGTTGATACCGGCACCCGCCTGCGTTCTTCTGGAAACGGCGATGCTGGCGTACGCGGCGGATCGGCGGGTGACCTCTATGTCTTCCTCCACGTGCGCGATCACGATATTTTCGAGCGCGATGACGCGGACTTGTTCTGCTCCGTGCCACTGCCGTTCTCGGTGGCAGCGCTCGGTGGCGAACTCAAGGTGCCGTCGCTCGACGGTCAGTCTTCGATCAAAATTCCCGCTGGCACCCAAGGCGGCACCGTCTTCCGTCTTCGTGAAAAAGGCATGCCCGTGCTTTCCAACGGCCGC
>CALPMD020000053.1 GCA_943324575.2 Akkermansia muciniphila | reverse complement strand
CGCGATGAACCGCTGCAGACTTCGAAGGAAGTTTTTAAAATCCAGGAAAACGACCAAGAGGCGTTGTCTGCCATTTTTCTCAAGCCGTTCAAAAATCTAGCCGGTCATCGTTTCAGTCATCATTCGTCCCTCGACCAGCATGAGATGAACGCCTGTGTGGCGGCGATTTTTACTTCCGAGGAAGGCTTGTTGGAAAAGGGCTGCGAGATTGCCAAACGACTTTACGCCAAGTCGAACCACCCGAACATCAAGTCAGGTGATCTTTGCATCAGTCTGATCCAAGATATTGAAGTGGACGGCGCGCAAACGCAGGGTCTGTGTATTCTAAAGTCTGAGAGTGTGGTGCCATTTTTGAGCATTTCCACCCGCGATGGGGATCTTGAGCTGCACACCGAGCAGGGGATCAATCCGGAAAAGATCGATAAAGGCTGTCTGATTCTCAACCACCTCGCCCAAAAGGGCTATTATGTGCTGACGTTTGATCGTTCGGGCACGGATTCTCGTTTTTGGGTCCGGGATTTCCTTGGTATCGTGCCGATTGCCGACAGTCCGTTTTTGACCCACAAGTATGCGAATATGGCGGTGGCTTTCATGGAGAAGGAGCAAAAGGAAAGCCCAAAGCCCGCCGACGACGCGCCGCCGTGGGATGCATCGGCCGCGGCGCGCCATGCGATCACTTATTTCGAAGAGAAGGAGAAGTTCAACCTTCAGGAGTTTGAAGAGGAGGTCCTGCAGACGCCGGAAGCGAAGGCGAAATTTGCCCAGCATCGCTCGCAGATCGAGGAGGAGGAGGGGCATCGGTTCGACGACTCTTTTGAAATCTCCAAAAAGGATGTCACCAAGGCGAAGAATAAAATCCCGTCCGTGATGAAACTCGACACGGGCGTGGAAATCCGGCTCAAGCCCGCCTTGGCGGCCAAGCCGGATGCGGTGCTCGAACATGGGTTTGACGAGACGAAGAAGATGAAATTTATTAAAATCTATTTCAACGAAGACGTCGCAAACCGGGCCTGAGCCCCCTGCGCTATCTCCAAAGATTCTTGCCAAATCCACTGAGAATATCGAAAGATGATCTGCCCACTATTTATCTAACCAACCGCTCAGTCCTCCAATGGTCGAAATCGAAATTTTATATGAAGGTGATCTGCATTGCAGCGCCGTCCACCTGCCTTCTGGAAACACACTCGTGACCGACGCGCCGCTTGACAACAACGGGCGGGGAGAAGCGTTTTCGCCGACCGATCTGATGGCCACTGCTCTGGGATCTTGCATGGCTACGGTCATCGGCATTGTTGCCAAGCGCAAGGAGCTAGCGATCGAGGGGATGACGGTCAATGTGCGCAAATTCATGTCGGATGAGCAGCCGCGGCGGATCAAGCGCCTAGAACTGGATTTACAAATCCCACTGCCGGCCACGCACTCGGATCGCAAGCTGCTGGAGAGCGCCGCACACGGGTGCCCGGTGCATCAGAGTATTCATCCTGACATCGAGGTGGTCATGAATTGGGCTTGGCAGGAAGGCTGATTTTGGCCCATTCGGACGGCATTGGCTGTCAAATAATCGATAGTAATCATCAAAAAATGGTTGCCTATCGGATAGTTCACGCTCACTTTGTGGCTGAAACCTCATAATACAAGGTAACTAACTAAGGATTATGCTTCCTGAGCACGCCCCATTCACTTCCGACCAACGCCAAGCGTTGGATTTGCTTCTTGCAGGCCTTGATCCCGTCCAACGCGGTTGGCTGAGCGGTTTTCTGGCTGCTCCTGGGATGCCCTCTGTGGCCGCCGCTGCGCCGATTTCAGCAGGTAAACTGACGGTTCTTTATGGAACCGAATCTGGGAATTCGGAAGTGCTCGCCGACCGGACGGTCAAGGCGGCTAAGAAGCGCGGCTTCCAAGCGGTCATGAAAAACATGTCGGAGATTTCCCCCGCAGAGCTCGAAAAAGCGTCCAACCTGCTGGTGATTGTCTCGACTTGGGGCGATGGCGAGCCTCCGGAAACGGCGGTTTCATTTTACAACGAATTGATGGCGTCTGACCTGTCGCTGGCACAGGTTCGATTCTCGGTCTGCGGGCTGGGCGATACGGCATACGAAAAATTCTGCCAGATCGGCAAAGACATCGATGCGCGGCTTGAAGGCCTGGGCGCCACCCGCGCAGCGGCCCGCCAAGACTGCGATGTCGACTTTGAAGAATCCTACAGCGAGTGGCTCGAACGCTCATTGACCGCACTTGCCCCCACCGCGGCGACACCTACGGTTTTTGCAGCTGTTGGAGTCATCGCACCGGCGACTGAGTACGGCAAAAAGAATCCATTTCCAGCCGAGACGCTCGACACGGTCGTTCTTAATGGCGAAGGCACCTCGAAAGAGACGCTGCACCTTGAATTTTCTCTTGCGGGTTCCGGGCTTTGTTACGAGCCGGGCGACGCGCTCGCCGTGCTGCCGTGCAATGCGCCCGATACGGTGAAAGCGATTCTTCAAGCCGCCAAACTGACGGGCAATGAGGAGGTCGAGGTGAAAAACGTCGGTCGCCAATTACTCGCCGATGCGCTGCGTGAAGACTACGACATCACTGCTCTGTCACGTGCGGTACTGACGAAATTGGCCGATGCTGCCGACTCGGCTGAGCTGCGCGAGCTGCTCGGCGATGACGCGAAGGAGCGCCTGAAGGAATTCAATCAAGGTCGTGAGATCGTCGATGCACTTTTGAAGTTTGCACCTAACGGTCTATCCGCCGATGCGCTGACTGGGATTTTCCGCAAGCTGCCACCACGGCTTTATTCGATCGCATCCAGCCCGCTCGCCCACAGCGACGAGGTTCATCTCACTGTCGCCGCAGTCCGCTACGAAACACACGGCCGCAAGCGCAAGGGCGTTTGCTCGACGTACCTGGCAGACTTGGTGAAGGCGGGCGATCCGGTTCAAATCTTTGTCCAGCCGAACAAGAACTTCCGTCTTCCTGCGGATGGCGACACCCCGGTCATCATGGTCGGACCCGGCACGGGCGTTGCTCCTTTCCGCGCCTTTGTCGAACACCGTGCGGCACTCGGCAGCTCAGGCAAGAACTGGTTGTTCTTTGGCGACCAGCATTACACTTACGACTTCCTCTATCAGCTTGAGTGGCAAGACTATCTCAAAGAGGGCGTGCTGACGCGTCTGGACGTCGCATTCTCCCGCGATCAGCCGGAGAAAGTCTATGTCCAGGATCGCATGATCGAGCAGGCCAAGGAGCTCTATCAGTGGTTGCAAGAAGGTGCCCACTTCTACGTCTGCGGGGATGCCAATCGCATGGCTCACGACGTGCACCAAGCGCTGATTTCCGTCGTTGAGCGCGAAGCAGGCATTTCCCGCGAAGCGGCTGAGGCTTACGTCGAAGACCTCAAGAAAACCAAGCGCTATCAACGCGACGTCTATTAAGTTTTTTCCATTTTAAATTTCTACCATCATGAGTGAAAAGAAACTCTCCGCGAACGAATACATCAAGATCGACAGCAACTACCTGCGCGGCACGATTGTCGAAGGGCTTGCAGACCTGTCCACCGGATCGATGTGTGAGGACGACCAACAACTCCTCAAGTTCCACGGAACCTATCAGCAAGATGATCGCGATCTCCGCGCGAACCGTCGCAAGCACAAGTTGGAGAAGGCTTATTCCTTCATGATCCGTATCCGCGTGCCGGGTGGAGTTGCCACTCCGCAGCAGTGGTTGGAGACCGACCGCCTCGCTACCGAGTTCGCGAATGGAACCATCAAGCTGACCACGCGTCAGGCCTTTCAGTTTCACGGCATCATTAAGAGCAATCTGAAGCGCACCATTGCCGAGATTAATCAAGTGGCGATGGACACGATCGCTGCTTGCGGCGACGTGAATCGCAACGTGATGTGCAACCCGAATCCCTATCTCTCCAAGATTCATGCTCAAGCGCTGAAGGTGGCTCAGGATATTTCGACGCATCTCACGCCACAGACCCGTGCTTATCACGAGATCTGGCTCGACGGCGAAAAGGTCGAATCGACCGAAGAGGATTTCGAGCCGATCTACGGCAAAACCTACCTGCCGCGTAAGTTCAAGATCACGGTGGCTGTGCCGCCATCCAACGACGTCGACATTTATGCAAACTGCCTTTCCTTCATCGCCATCGTCGAAGCGGGCGAGCTGGTCGGATATAATGTGGCTGTCGGCGGCGGCATGGGTTCGACCCACGGCAACGAAGCGACCTATCCGCGCATCGCCGATGTCATCGGTTTCTGCAGGCCCGATCAAGTAGTCGATGTTGCGGAAAAAGTCGTGCTGGTGCAGCGCGACTTCGGTGATCGCACCGACCGCAAGCATTCGCGATTCAAGTACACTGTCGATGATTACGGTCCAGACTGGATTCTGGCCAAGCTCAACGAGTATCTTGGTTACGAGCTCGGCTCTGTGCGCGAATTCGTCTTTGAAGACAATGGCGACCGCTACGGCTGGGTCGAGGATGACAACGGCAACTCACACCTCACGCTGTTCATTTCCGGTGGCCGCGTACTCGATACGCCGAGTTATCCGATGCGTACCGGACTGCGCGAAATCGCGAAAGTCCACGACGGCGACTTCCGCCTCACCGCCAATCAGAACCTGATCATCGCGAATGTTTCTCCCGCGAATCGTCCGGCGATCGAAAAGCTGCTGGCCGAATATGGCATCAAAGATAGCGAATTGAAGAGTGCTCTGCGGCTCAACTCGATGGCATGCGTTGCTTTGCCCACCTGCGGGCTTTCCCTGGCCGAGGCCGAGCGCTATCTGCCCACTCTCATCACCGAACTCGAAGAATCTCTCGAAGAAAACGGTCTGCGCCACGACGCCATCACCATCCGGATGACGGGTTGCCCGAATGGCTGCGCCCGTCCGTTCATCGCAGAGATCGGCTTTGTGGGTCGTGGGCCTGCCGCCTATAATGTTTACCTCGGCGGGGGGTTCGCAGGTCAGCGCTTGTCGAAGCTCTATCGAGAAAACCTACCGGCTGATAAGATTAAGCCCTTGCTGGCTCCGATCTTTGCACGCTATGCCAAGGAACGAAACGAGGGCGAGCGCTTTGGTGATTTCTGCATTCGCAATGGTTACGTCACGGCCACCGTTCAAGGCCCTGACTTTCACAAAAACATCAAGGCCGAGGCATTTGCCAAAGCTTGAGTGCTGCCCTTCTCACCACCATGGCGGTCTTGAAATCAGTACCCCAGACTCAGTCGGCCTCGCTATCGGCGAGTCTGACTCCCTTGCGTGCAGGGGAACGGCTGCGTTTGTTATACGACCAGCTTGGCGACCGTCTCGTGGCATCGACCAGCTTCGGGCTTCAGGCTGCAGTCATGCTTCACCTGATTCACGAACATGCGCCAAAGATCCCTGTGGTCTTCATTGATACTGGGTTCTTGTTTCCTGAAACCTATCAGTACATGGAGCAGCTCACTTCTGAGTTGAATATCGATCTGCGAATCTATCAGCCGACTGTTTCCGCCGCGCGGTTGCAGGCGCTGTGGGGCAAACTCTGGGAAAATGGCAAGGACGGCGCAGACCACTATGGCCAAATCACCAAGATCGAGCCAATGAATCGCGCGCTGCGCGAGACGGGAGCCGATGTCTGGATCAGCGGGCTGCGTCGGTCCCAATCGCAGACTCGTGTCGATCGCCCCTTCGTCGAGCAGCAAAAGAAGACGGTCAAAGTCTATCCGATTCTCGACTGGGCCGACGCACAGGTGGATCTTTATTTTCATCAGAATGGCCTGCCGCGCCACCCGCTGGCGGATAAGGGCTACGTCACCATGGGCGACTGGCATAGCACGCGTCCTGCGGAAAATGGCGACGCGCAAGCCACCCGCTTCAACGGTGAAAAATATGAGTGCGGACTTCACTTGGATTCAGGGACCCCCGATTTCCAGATTTGAAGCCTGACAGCGAATCATATATCATCTTAAATCCTCCCGAATTCCGAAATCTTCTAACCGAAATCCACCATGAATATCGCTGAAAACATGGTTGCCACTGTTGGCAACACCCCGTTGATCCGCCTCAATCACGTCACCGCAGGACTCGAAGCAGAGATCTGCGTGAAGGCTGAATTCTTTAATCCTCTTTTCAGCGTCAAAGACCGCATCGGTAAAGCGATGATCGAAGCCGCTGAGCGAGATGGTTCCCTCAAGCCGGGTGGTCTCATCATTGAGCCGACATCGGGAAATACAGGGATCGCGCTGGCATTCATCGCTCGTTCTAAGGGCTACCGCTGCATCCTGACCATGCCAGAAAGCATGTCGATCGAGCGCCGTGTGTTGCTGCGTTTACTGGGTGCCGAAATCGTCCTAACCCCTCGCGCCCGTGGCATGAATGGGGCGATCGCCATGGCCAAAAAACTTCTTGAAGAACACGGCGAAGGATCATTCGGCCCAGGCCAATTCGACAATCCGGCGAACCCACAAGTCCATCGCGAGACGACTGCCGAGGAAATCTGGAACGACACCGACGGCCAAGTGGATGTATTCGTTTCGGGCGTCGGCACCGGTGGAACCCTCACGGGCGTCGGCGAGGTTTTGAAGTCGCGCGGCAATGTCAAAGTGTTCGCTGTGGAGCCTGCCGCCAGCCCAGTCATTTCGGGTGGTGCTCCTGGCCCTCACATGATCCAAGGCATCGGTGCCGGGTTCATCCCCAAAAACCTCAATGTCGAGATTATCGACGAGGTCATCCTGGTTTCTAACGAAGATGCCATCGCCACGGCGCAGGCATTGGCCCAGCAGGAAGGTCTACCAGCTGGCATTTCGACTGGAGCCAACGTTTGGGCCGCGATGCAAATCGCAAAACGTCCTGAATTCAAAGGCAAGCGCATCGTGACGATCGGTTGCTCGTCGACCGAACGCTACCTTTCGACGGCTCTGGCGGAAAAAGTCCGCGAAGAGGTGACCAATCTTCCCGTGCAGGACATCTGATCGATTCTGCCAACTTCAAGGGCGCGGCTTTCTTCCGGAGGCTGCGCCCTTTTTTTCATTGAGGTGGCCGCCCGGTTACAACGCCGCTGCGATTTTCTCCAGTCCCTCGAGCATGCGCGCACGCGGGCAGCCGAAGTTGAAACGAATCCAGCCCGGCCAGCCGAAGTAGGCACCGTCGGATAGAAAGAGTCCGGCTTTTTTCTCGAAGTGCTGCGCGGGGTTTTCCACGCCCATGCCGCGCGCGTCGATCCACGCGAGGTAGGTCGCCTCGCCCGCAATCACGGTGAGCCCGGGGCAGCGGGTATGGATGAAATCGACGAGTAGATCGCGGTTGGTTTTTAGGTAAGCCACCAGCTCTTCGCGCCACGGCTCGCCGTCGCGATAGGCGGCTTCAGCCGCGTAGTAAGCGAGGGCATTGATCTCCGCGAGCGTGTGGCCGCGCACGGCTGTGAAGCGGCGGCGTATCGAATCGTCGGAGATTACCGCGAAGGCATAGCCGAGACCGGCCATGTTCCATGTCTTGCTGGGGGCCAGCAGAGTGACGCAGCGCTTGGCCAAGTTCTCCGGCAGATTCAGTGCAGAGAAATGCGGCGTCGCGGTTTCGTCAAAAATCAAGTCGCAGTGGATCTCATCGGAAACGAGCACGAGGTCGTGAACCTCGCAGAAGGTCGCCAGTTTCGTCAGCTCTTCCGCCGAAAATACGCGGCCGAGCGG
>CALPMD020000052.1 GCA_943324575.2 Akkermansia muciniphila | reverse complement strand
TAGGTCAAATCTTGGGCAAATTTCCGCACGGGAAACGTCAGCGTCTGGTAGCGGTAGGGTGAGCTGCCGTTGGTCCCGCGGAAGATCGACTGATCCGCGCGATCCGCAGCGGCGGGATTTCCCAGGAACGCGTATTCTTGGAGATTGTTCCAAGCATCGCTCTCCGGATTCTGCGTCGTGGTACTTTGCGCACCCGCAAAGGTGTTGCGCGTTGCCCAGGTGGTGAAAGTGTCCGTGAGGTTGACTGTCAGCGAAAAGCTGTCGTCCACGGTGTTGCCGACGCTGTCGGTGGCACGGACGGTGACGACCGCAGTCCCCGTTTGACCGGCCACGGGGAAAAGTTCCAGAACGCCGTTCGGCTGAATGGACGCCGTCGCGACGGTCGGGTTATCGTTGGCGACGACTGTGTAGCTCAGCGTTGAGCTCTCCCCCGCTTCGCCGGCAGGAAGAGTCTCCAGCGTCACGCTCGGGAAAAGGATCAAGTCCCAGATTTGGAGATTGTTTGGAACATGTGTGTAAAAAACGGGCAGTTCGCTGAAAGCATCGCCGTAATTGTAAGTGGGAAAAATGGAGGGATTGCCAAAAAGCTGAGCATTGCCAAAGGTCGAACGCGTCATCCGCCCAAACACGGTGAACCCTCCGTTCTGAGGATCGAGAATGTCGGAATTTTCACCCAGGCTCACGAACCACTGACTGGTGGCGCTGTTAGGATCGCCGCCGACCTTGGCCATCGAAATCGTACCCAAAGTGTTGGAAATGCCGAACTCATTGACGATCGGCGTATCGGTGGGAACGAGGTCGATGCTGTTGTTACTGATTCGAAATCCGCCACCTTGGATGACAAAATCCGAAACGCTGCGGTGGATGAACGAGTTGGCGTAGTCGCCATTGGTCACGTACTTGAGAAAGTTTTGCCGCGCGATGGGCGTCCGGTTGCTGAACATGGCCATGTCCATGACGATCGGAGTGTTGCCGGATTTGAATAGAGACGTGAAACGAACGACCTGATCGTCGATCGCCTCGGTGCCGAAAGCCGAAGCCAGATCGACCGTCAGCGGTATGCCAGCGACCGCGCTGCGATCGGCGATGGGGTGATTGAGGACGGGGAGTAGTTTCGTGCCGGCGGCGGCCACCGCCATCGAACCGCAAAAACACACGACCCAGCGACCCCAGAAACCCCTAGGAGTGACTTTAATGTCAGACATTTATGAAAAAATTACCGTTCACGTGGAACTGTGTCAACCGCCACGATGGGGGCTGTCCTGGCCACGATGGGGTCAGGTCCTGACCCCATCGATGCAGCTCAAGTAACGGGCGGCGCGACGGTGAAAGACGATGGACCGCAGAAGTCGGGTTTTCGGGTGCGCTATGGTTGGGAATCGATGGGAGTCGATGGGAAGCGATGGGAAGCGATGGGAAGCGATGGGAGTCGATGGGAGTCGATGGGATTACGCCGATCGGCTGTAGGCGCGCAGCACGCCATGCTCATCGGATGGGCTAGAGTCATAGGTTTGACGCTCACGCCTGAAATCGGCCCTAGAAAAACAAAGGGCCACGGAGATTCCTCCGTAGCCACGATGCCAGCTGAGATTTCCCAACCCGCCACAAAGTAGCTCGGATGACGGTCCGCGTCAAATGGCGGGCCACATTTTTGGATGTATCTATCCGCCGCGTTGATTTATTCTGCCGAGCTTGCTGGGAGACAACGTTGAAAAGTGATCATGTATCTGATGTATATCGACGAAAGTGGGGATCCGGGGATGGTTAAGTCGCCGACGCGCTACTTTGTGCTGTCGGGCCTGGTGGTGCATGAGCTCAGGTGGAAACCCTTTTTGGAGGAGCTGATTTCGTTCCGGCGCGATCTGAAGGCACGCTTTGGCCTGAAATTACGCGACGAAGTCCATGCCGGGCACATGTTGACTACTCCCGGTGAACTGGCGCGGATTCCGAAGTATCAGCGGCTTGAAATTCTCAGGCTTTACGCAGATTTTCTAGCCGGACTGCCAGATTTTTCGGTCATCAATATCGTGGTGGACAAGCAAGGTAAGTCCGAGGATTACCCAGTTTTTGACCGAGCGTGGCAGGCATTGATCCAGCGCTTTGAGAACACGATATCCAGCCGGAACTTTCCCGGGCCGCGCAATGCGGATGAAAGTGGAATGCTCTTTCCGGATGCGTCAGATGCGAAACTATAACCCGGTTCGTAATCGGGTGGATCATGGTCCAGGATACCGCAATCTCCAGCTTCGGACCCTGATTGAAGAAGCCAACTTTCGCGATTCGGCCACGTCGTATTTTATTCAGTCTGCCGATCTTTGCGCTTTCCTCCTCTATCAGCAGCTGTCGCCGTCCAGTTTTATGAAAAGGAAATCGGGCCAGAACTATTTTAACCGGCTGCTGCCGATTTGCTGCAAACACGCCTCGATTAACGACCCAAACGGGATTGTTCGTCTGTAAAAGAATAAGGGGACCCTTGCGGGCCCCCGGTGGAATCCTACTACCCAGACGAGCCGGTGTTCAGATCCGCCCAAAAAATAGCCCAAAATCCGCAGCTTTCAAGAAAAATGTGGTGCAGCGACACGCCATTGGTTGGAGCATCCCTTGCGCAGTTCGGTGCCGGCTGCTACATTTGAACCGTGATCCACGAAATCCGTTTGCGAGAAGATTTCTGCCCGCGCCTGAGCGATGGGGCCGAGGCGTATCGCTATCGGGTCTCGAACATCGATTCCTACCTTTCGCTGTGCGAGCGGGTGGTGCTGGACTTCACGGGCATCCGCAATGCCAACAGTTCGTTTGTGAATGCATTGATTAGTGGCTTGTTCGAGCAGCACGGCGCGGAAGCACTGGGCAAACTCGTTTTCAAAGGTTGCCTGCCGACCGTCCGGGTACTGGTGGAGGCCACCATCGAACTGGGCATGGACAAACATGCGGAGCGTGTTTGATTTGCCGTTTTTTGTGCTCAATACGCGGGGATTGGCTCGTCCGGTGGCGATATCTGGAGACACCCAGAGGATTTGACACGGTTGGGTGCTTGTTATAGTCTCATCGGTTCTGCCGCGAGGTGGAGTAGCGGCGATGGAACGCCAAAATCGTAGCCCCTCCCTTTATGTTGTCCCCATTTGAGTTGCGTGGATTCGAATTCGCGGAGGAATTGCAGGGGGCGGTCGGGCAATGGCTGGGGCCGTGGTGCGGCGATTGCTGGCGCTTTCAGGCGATCGGCCACCCGCGGGCGCTGGATATTCTCAACGGGCTGGGTGCTTTCGCGCACGGCGGGCGCTGGAATGCCCCGCGGACGTTTCCGGTGGTGTACGGCAGCACGGACGGAGCGACGGCGTTGAAGGAATCGCAGGCGAACGACCGCTACTACCGGGTGGTCAGTCGCAAGGCGCGGATCTACGTTTGCTTGGGGTTTCGGCTGCAGCGGGTCTTGGATTTGTCGGATCCTGCGGTGCTGGGTGATCTCAAAATCACCGCGAATGATCTGCGGGCGGAGGATTGGCGCAAGCAGCAGGCGCGCGGTGTGGAGAGCCTGAGCCAGTGCATCGGCCGCGCCGCCCATGCGGCGGGGGCCGAGGGGATTTTGGTCGGCTCTGCGGCGGTGCGGGGCGGGCTGAATCTCGCGTTCTTTCCGCGCAACCAAGACGCCGACAGCCGCGTGATCCTCCACGACGCGGCGGCCATCCAGGCGCTCGTTCTAGGGGGTGGGGTGTAAAAGTACTTGCAGATTTGCAGGCGAGGGTGCATCTTCAGACAGCAAACCAAACGCCATGAAAACACTGCCGCGCCGCCCCGCCACCAGCCTCCTTCCACCACCAGCAGCCACGCGCCTGCGGCTGGCCTCGGCGGGAGAGCTGCAAACTTACGGAGTGATCCAGCGGTTTCAAGAAGACTTCGGCCTGACGCAGACCGTGATGGTCCGGCTGTCTGGCTATTCCCCGCGCTCGGTCGCAAGTTGGAGCAAGGGGATCGCCGCGACGGAACCGGCGCGGCGGAAATTCACCGAACTCATCCGGCTGTTTGACGCGTTGAAGGAATTGATGGAAGACCCGCGGCAGGTGATCACTTGGATGCAGGAGCCAAACCCCGCGTTTGACGGGTCGACGCCGCTGCAAGTCATCGAGCGCGGCGAAAGCGACCGGCTATGGAAGATGATTTACGCCCTCGAATCGGGCGACCCGGGTTGAAGCGGTCCCTGATGAGTTGACCCGCGCAGCGTGTGTTGCCGCGTTTTGTGCTCGTGACGCGTGGCGACCTATGTCAACAATGCATGGATTGCATCGCGACTGACCTCATCGATGATCCCATCGATTTAAAATGATATGGTGCGCGCGAAAGGACTCGAACCTTCACAGGATTGCTCCCACTAGAACCTGAATCTAGCGCGTCTACCAATTCCGCCACGCGCGCACATCATACCTGTTTAGCAGGTCGGGGAGAAGACATCATGCCGCGGTCAGGATTGCAACGCTGATTTCACAATTTCGGAAAATTTCCGACGGGGCGGGGCGATTGGATGGTTTTCGGCGTTGCCAAGCAGTCTCGCTCTCGGGCACCCTCATTCCATGCAAAAGGCTTCGCCTCTCATTCTTGTGCTCATCCTTGTCCTGACGGCGACGATTTTTTCGGTGCACTCTCCTAGGGTGCACACTCCCAAGGCGCCGAGCGCGCCGCCTGCCGTAACGACCTTGGTTAAGCCGGAGCCAGTCGTGGCGAAGGTTACACCGCGCGCCTGGCCGCAGGCGTCTTCCGACATTGCGCCAGACTCGGGCGCGACGTTTGGTAGTCTGGCAAACGGATTCCGTTATATCATTTACCCGAATGCGGAGCCACCGAAGCGGGTTTCAATACGGCTCCACATTGCCGCCGGATCGCTGGTAGAGGCGGATGATCAGCGCGGCTTGGCGCATTTTCTGGAGCACATGGTTTTTAATGGATCGAAAAACTACAGTGTGGACGAACTTATTCCAAAGATGCAGCGCCTGGGAATCTCCTTCGGTGCCCACGTCAACGCATTCACATCCTTTGATGAAACGGTGTACATGCTCGATCTGCCGGATTTGACGGAGGATACCATGAAGCTGGCCTTTACCGTGATGCGGGATTTTGGCGACGGGGCGCTCATCTCGCGTGAAGAAATCGATAAAGAGCGCGGCGTGATTCTCTCCGAAAAGGTGAGTCGCGACTCCGTCGGTACCCGCTTGATGGAGCAGCAGTTTGCTAAAATTCTGCCGGATTCGCGGGTCTCGAAACGCTTCCCCATCGGCACCGAAGAGGTGATCAAGTCTGCTCCGCGCGAGCGTTTCGTCGATCTTTACCAGCGGTACTACACGCCGGCCCGGATGACTTTTGTCGTCGTTGGCGATGTCGCCCCGCAGGAGATCGAAGCTAGAATCCAAAAGGTCTTTGGCTCGATGGTTAACCCCGTGACGTCAGGAACCGATCCTGATCTAGGGCCCGTCAAGCAGCCTGAGGGCATCGAGGCCTCGGTCTTCTCTGACAAGGAGGTTGCCTCGACGGATGTGTCGTTGACTTTGGTTCGCCCCCATGTCGTGAAGGCGGATACTATCGCCACGCGTGCAGAACTCATGACTCTTGAGGTGGCCCATGCGATGCTGAGCCGCCGTTTTGACCGACTTAGTAAAATGGAAGGATCAGCCATCGAGTCGGGATCGGCGTCGAACCAGACACTCTTCAATTACGTCGATTTCGGCTCGATTGACCTCACGGTGGCAGACGACCGCTGGCAGGACGCGGTGCCGATTTTGGAACAGGAATTCCGCCGTGCCTTGGACTATGGCTTCAGCGCGGCGGAGCTCAACGAAGCGAAGTCGAAGCTACTCAACAGTTACGAACAGCAGGTCAAACAAAAGGCGAGTCGTAAGTCGGAAACCATCGCCACCGCCCTCGCCAAACAGGTCAACGACAATGAGGTCTTTTCAGACCCCGCGACCGATCTTGAGATCGTCAAGCAGGTGTTCGCCTCGATGGATCTCGCGGCCTGCCATCAAGCATTCAAGAAGTTTTGGGACGCTCCCGGATATCACCTGATGCTGACCGCCAAGGAAAAGCAAGAGGGCGCGGAAAAGGAGCTGGCTGCCTGCTTTGAGGAGTCGCGCAGCAAACCCGTCGAGAAGCCGATTCTACGTGCGATTCCGGTCTTCGGCTACAGCGATTTCGGAAAGCCCGGCACGCTGCTCTCGCGCAAGGAGCTAAAGGATTTGGGGATCACCCAACTGGTTTTATCCAATCAGGTGCGGGTCAATTTAAAGACCACGGATTTTGAAAAGGGCAAGATACGGCTGCTGGCACGTGTCGGATCTGGCAAGCTGTCGCAGCCCAAGGGGATGCCCATGCTGGATCACTTTGCCACCGCAGTTTTCGAAGGCGGCGGCCTTGGCAAACACACCATCGACGATCTCCAGCAAATCCTGGCAGGTAAAAATGTCGGCTCCTCCTTCACCATTTCTGACGATGCGTTCAACCTCAACGGCACCACCACGCCTGCGGATTTCGCGACCGAGCTTCAGCTGATGTGCGCCACCTTGACCGATCCCGGCTATCGCAAGGAGGCTCTCTGGCAATTCCAGAAATCCATCCCTGTCATCCTGCAGGAGCTCAAGCACACCACAGCCGGGCCGCAGCAGGATATGGAAGCATGGCTTCACGGCGGCGACTCGCGCTTCGCCATCGCCTCCGCTGAAAAACTCACCTCGTACACCCTCGAAGATGCGAAAAAGTGGCTTACGCCCGAGCTCACCAAAGGGTACCTCGAACTGACCCTCGTCGGCGACTTCGAGGTCGATAAAATCCTGCCCGATCTACTCGCCACGTTCGGCGCGCTGCCTGCCCGGGCCGCGACCCTCGCGCTGGCCCCAGATGCGCGCAAGATCGCATTCCCTGCCGCACCGGCCGCCAAGACCTTTACCTATGACTCGCACATCTCCCAGGGCATCGCTGCGGCGGTGTGGAAAACCGATGGGATTCGTGGGCATCAAAAGGAATTCCGCCGACTCAATCTTCTCGGCCTCATTTTAGGTGACCGTCTTCGCGAAGAAATCCGCGAAAAACTTGGCGCATCCTACAGCCCAAATGCGGCGGCTTCCGGGTCGGATGCGTTGGAGGGCTTCGGCTATCTGGTCGGCGAGAGTATTGGCAAACCCGAGGATATCGACCGCCTCCTCCAAAGCATGCGCGAACTTGCCGACCGCCTCGCCACCCAAGGCGCCACCGCTGACGAGCTCGACCGCGCGCTCAAGCCTACCCTCAGTCAGCTCGAAAAATCGTTGCGCGACAACCGCTACTGGCTCGGCACGGTCATGAGCCAGTGCCAACTGGACCCGAAACGCCTCGAATTGGCCCGCGGCCGCGATGCGGACTACCGTTCGATCACCCTTGAGGAAATCAACGCGCTCGCCAAAAAATACCTGATCGAGGCCAACGCCCTGCTCATTTCGATCAAGCCAGCGGGCTGAGATGCGAATCGCCATCGTTCACTATCACCTCGGGCTCGGGGGCGTCACGCGAGTGATCGAGTCAGCCTCGCAGGCACTCACCCGAGCTGGCATCGAGCACTGTATTCTCACGGGTGGCAGTGCGGATGATGAACAAAGCATCTCGCTGCAGAACGTCTGCCGCCACGTCGATGGCCTCGGCTATCAAGGTGGGTCGGGCGATCAGACTGCGGAAAGGCTCATCCATTCACTCCGCCGTGCCGCGACCGACGCACTCGGTGCCCCGCCTGATATCTGGCATTTTCACAACCATTCGCTCGG
>CALPMD020000051.1 GCA_943324575.2 Akkermansia muciniphila | reverse complement strand
TGGGCTGGAACACGGTCGATGCGCACGGACATCACGGATTCACCGCCCTGTTGCGTGGTGGCAACGCCGACCTCAACATGACGGCGGCCATGGCAGTGACCTTTGCGATTCTATGGTTCTACTGGGCGCTGACTGAAAACGGCATCAAAGGCTTTCTCGCCCACATCTTCGCGCCGAAGGGTAGCTTCGGTGGTTTGATGTTGGCGTTGATGGTTCCGGTTTTCTTGTTTGTCGGTGTTCTGGAAATCATCTCGATCATGATTCGTCCAGTGGCTCTCAGTTTCCGTCTTTTTGGCAACATCTACGGCGGCGAACAGACCTTAGAGGCCTTGATGGCCTTGGTGCCAAAGAGTCTTTCCTTCCTTTCCTTCCTGCCAGCATTGCCGTTCTGCTTTGTCGAGCTGCTGGTGGGCTTCGTCCAGGCTCTGGTCTTCACCCTTCTTTGCTCGATTTTCCTCAAGTTGATTTGTGATCACGGCGATGATCACCACGCACACTGAGTCACCCTTTCGCGAGTCTGACCATGGCAATGACCGTGGGGGCTACGGAAACAACAAATACAAATACTACGACTATGACACTTCCACTATTCCACGTTGCTCTCGCAGCCATCGGTGCAGCTCTCGGCATTGGCATCCTCGGCTCCAAGGCTGCTGAAGCCACTGGCCGTAACCCAGGTGCTGCCACTCCGATCTTGGTTCTTTCCATCATCCTCGCCGCTCTGATCGAAGGTGTGTTCATCCTTTCGGCCTTCGCTGTGAAGTAATCTTGTTGCGTGCAGGGTCATTCGTGGCCCTGCGCGTTATTTCTCATTTTCTCATTCGATCCTTTTTAATTCACTTTTTCCATGATCTCCATTTTAGCAGAAGCCCAAGCCGGAACTTTTGAAACGATTCAAAAGACCTTTGGATTCAACCTGCCCTTTTTCATCGCGCAGTTGGTGAATTTTGTTTTGGTGATCATTGTTCTTCGAATCTTCGCCTTTGGTCCGATCCAAGCGATGCTCGAACAACGCAAAACCCGCATCGCCGAGGGCGAAGAAAAGCTGAAGCGCATCGAGCGCCAGCTCGCCGAATCCGAGGCAACGACTGCCGCGGCGATCGCGAAGGCCAACGACGAGGCCGTGCGCCTGATCAATGAGGCCAAAGAAGGCGCCCACGCATTCAGCGAACAGAAATCCCAAGAGGCGATTTCCCAAGCTCAACTCATTCTTTCCAAGGCCGAAGCCGCTGCCAAGGCAGACCGCGAGCGCCTTAGCACCGAGCTCAAGCGCGAGTTCGGCCGCCTCGTCGCAGCGACGACCACGCAGGTCACCGGCAAGATTCTGACTTCGGAAGATCAGAATCGCATCAACGAAGATGCTCTCGCCAAGGTCGAAGGCTGATCTCTCTATTTCCTTTTCTCTTTATCGCCATGAAGATTTCTAAAGTCGCAGCCGCTACGGCACGCCGCCTGTTCGGGCTCTGCCAGACCGCTGGCCGCTTGGATGAGTCGAAGTTGCGCACGGTGATCGCTCGATTGATCGAGTCAAAGCCGCGCGACTATCGCGCCGTGCTCATGGCGCTTCAACGCCTGACCCGCCTGGAGCTTGAAGCTCGCAAGGTGACGGTCGAGAGCGCCGTGGAAGTCGACGAATCCACCCGCCAGCGCGTAGTCGCCGGTCTGGCGAAACAATATGGCCCTGACTTGGTGGTCCAATACCAAATCACTCCCGCGCTTTTGGGAGGCCTGCGCATCCGCGTGGGCAATGACGTGTTCGACGGCTCCGTCCAAGGTCGCCTCGAACGCCTCGCGAACGCTTTCTAATTTTTTCATATTGCTGAAAACCGAACACTGAATCCTAGCAAACTTTTCTTATGAGCAGCATCCTCCAAGAACTCGAACAACAGATCGCGGGCATCACCGCGTCAGTCGAAAAAACAAACGTCGGCACTGTCCGCCAAGTCGGCGACGGTGTTGCCAAGGTTGAAGGTCTCTCCGACGTCATGCTCAATGAGATGATCGAATTCGGTGGTGGCGTGACCGGCATGGCTCTCAACCTTGAAGAAGGTGAAGTCGGTGTCGTGTTGCTCGGCAATTATGCCGCAGTCAAAGAAGGCGCCGAGTGCCGGACGACGGGCAAGCTGCTCTCCGTCCCTGTCGGCGAAGCGGTTCTCGGCCGTGTGGTCAACGCTCTGGGAGCTGCCATCGACGGCAAAGGTGACATCACCCCTGCCGCATATTATCCGATGGAGAAAATCGCGCCGGGTATCATCAAGCGCAAATCCGTTTCCGTTCCGGTCCAAACGGGCATCATGTCGATCGACGCGATGATCCCTGTCGGCCGTGGTCAGCGCGAGTTGATCATTGGTGACCGTGCCACGGGCAAGACCACCATCGCGGTGGACACCATCATTTCCCAAGCCCAGCAAAACAAGGCAGCGGAAAACGGCAAACTTCAGAACCACAAGCCGATGTATTGCATCTACGTCGCCATCGGCCAGAAGCTTTCCAACGTCGCACGGATCCAAAAGATTCTCGAAGACGCCGGTGCGATGGAATACACCACCATCGTTTCCGCTTCCGCTTCGGACGCCGCTGCCATGCAGTACCTCGCTCCGTACGCAGGTTGCGCCATCGCCGAGTATTTCATGGATCAGGGCAAGGACTGCTTGATCGTGTTTGATGACCTTTCCAAGCACGCGGTTGCTTATCGCCAAGTGTCGCTGATTCTCCGCCGCCCATCCGGCCGCGAAGCTTATCCAGGTGACGTGTTCTATCTCCACTCCCGCTTGCTCGAGCGTTCCGCTCGTCTTTCCGAAGCTGCCGGTGGTGGTTCGCTCACCGCGCTGCCGATCATCGAAACTCAAGCTGGCGACGTCTCCGCTTACATCCCGACCAACGTGATCTCGATCACCGACGGTCAGATCTACTTGGAAACCGACCTTTTCTATCAAGGCATCCGCCCTGCGATTTCCGTTGGTCTTTCGGTGTCCCGCGTGGGCTCCGCTTGCCAAACCAAGACGATCAAGTCGGTCGCTGGTACCACCAAGCTCGACCTCGCCCAGTATCGCGAGCTTCAAGCCTTCGCCCAGTTCGGTTCCGACCTCGACGCTTCCACCAAGAAGAAGCTCGATCGCGGTGCCCGGATCGTTGAGCTCTTCAAGCAAAACCAATACAGCCCGCTGGCCATGGAGATGGAGTCCATCTACCTCTTTGCGATGCAGAACGGTTACTTCGACGACGTTGCCGTCGCCGACGTGAAGCGCTTCCAATACGGACTTGGTGATTTCTTCAACACCCGCAAGGGCGAACTCCTCGACAAGATCCGCAATGAAAAGCCGGACCTTAAAAAGGACGCGACGATGGTCGATGCTGTCAAACAAGGCATCGAAGACTTCAAGAAATCCTGGAAATAATCAATTTCGTTAGACGTTAGCGGTTGGAGGAGTTGGAAATGATTCCGCGCCAATAACCTCTAACCGATAACAACCCACCCCATCTACCATGGCCAACCTTCGCGACATCCGTCGACGCATCAAGTCGGTTAAAAACACCGCGCAGATCACTCGCGCGATGCAGCTTGTCGCTGCAGCCAAGATGAAGAAGGCTCAGGACCAAGCTCTGGCGGGTCGTGATTATTCCAAACAGCTCAACGGTGTCCTTCAAGACATCAGCGAGGGCTTCAGCGAGGCAACTCACGTGCTGCTCGATAAGCGCACGGGCAGCCGCGAACTGGTCTTGGTGATCTCCACCGACAAAGGTCTCTGCGGACCGATCAACACCAACTTGGCTCGTGCCATTCGCGGTCAGGTTTCGGCGGATGCCGACTATGTGACCGTCGGTCGCAAGTTCCGCATCATGATGGAAAAGCTGGGGCGTAAGATCGTCGCCGACTTCTCGGTGAAGGATCCGGTCCCATTTGGAGATGCTCGCGCGATCGCGACCCTCCTTTCCAAAGAGTTCATCGCTGGCAATTACGACAAGGTTTCCGTGGCGTATACCCGCTTTGTGAATACCATGACGCAGGTGCCGGAAGTGGTCCAACTTCTGCCAGTGGTCACCCCCACTGAGTATAGCGATGTGACCGCGACTAACGATTTTCTCTTCGAGCCATCGCCTGCGGATGTGTTGAGCGCGATTCTCCCGCTCTACATCAACTTCCAGGTGTTCCAAGCCCTCGTCGAGGCCCGCGCTTCGGAGCACTCCGCACGTATGGTCGCCATGAAAGCGGCAACCGACAATGCGAAGAAGTTCATCAAAGAGCTCACGCTCGAATACAACAAGCTTCGCCAAGGTGCCATCACTTCGGAGCTTCTCGAAATCACCACGGCGATGAAGGCGATGGAGTGATCCAAAGCCTGAATTTATATTTTAATAACTGTAACCTGACCACCAGCCCCTTTTTCCCATGAGCAACCAAGGAACTATCGTCCAGATCATCGGCGCCGTTATCGACGCCGACTTCTCCAAGGCAACCAAATTGCCTGAAATCTACAACGCATTGGAGATCCAATACATCCTCAACGGTGTGGATACGAAGCTCGTGCTTGAAGTGCAGCAGCACCTGGGTGACGGCTGGGTGCGCGCAGTCGCGATGTCCACCACGGACGGTCTCAAGCGCGGTATGGCACTGTCCGACCTGGGCCAACCGATCTCGGTGCCTGTCGGCAAGCAAGTACTGGGTCGTATTTTCAACGTCACCGGTGACCTGGTCGACGAAAACGTGCCGCTCGCCGATGCGTCCTTCCGCTCCGCGATCCACCGCCCAGCACCTTCGCTGACCGAGCAATCGGCCAACACGGAAGTTCTGCCAACGGGCATCAAGGTGATCGACCTGATCTGCCCACTGCTCAAGGGCGGTAAAGGCGGGATGTTCGGTGGTGCCGGCGTCGGTAAGACCGTCGTCATCATGGAGCTCATCAACAACATCGCGAAAGCGCACGGTGGTTTCTCCGTCTTCGCCGGTGTGGGTGAGCGTACCCGTGAAGGTAATGACCTCTACTGGGAAATGATCGAGTCCGGCGTTATCGCCACCGAAAAGGACGAAAAGGGTCATCCGAAACTCGACGATAAGGGTAACCCTGTCCTCACCGAAGGCTCCAAGGTCGCACTTTGCTACGGCCAGATGAACGAGCCTCCAGGCGCGCGTCTCCGCGTGGCACTTTCCGCACTGACGATGGCCGAGCATTTCCGCGACGAGGACAACCAAGACGTTCTTCTCTTCGTCGACAACATCTTCCGTTTCTCCCAAGCGGGTTCTGAAGTGTCCGCGCTTCTCGGCCGGACGCCGTCCGCCGTGGGTTACCAGCCAACCCTCTCCGAGGAAATGGCCGGTCTCCAAGAGCGGATCACCTCCACCAACAAGGGTTCCATCACCTCGATCCAAGCCGTTTACGTTCCTGCGGACGACTTGACCGACCCAGCTCCTGCCAACACCTTCGCTCACTTGGATGCGACCGTCGTTCTCGAGCGTTCGCTCGCCGAACAAGCGCTCTTCCCAGCGGTTGACCCACTGGCTTCCACCTCGAAGGCGCTCGCTCCCGAGATCATCGGTGAAGAACACTACCGCGTCGCCCGTGGCGTCCAGCAGGTGCTTCAGCGCTACAAGGACCTTCAGGACATCATCGCGATCCTCGGCATGGACGAGCTTTCCGACGACGACAAGATGACGGTCTTCCGCGCCCGTAAGATCCAACGTTTCCTCACCCAGCCGTTCCACGTTGCTGAAGTGTTCACCAACGTTCCCGGCGTGCTGGTCTCCATCGAAGAGACCGTCAAGGGCTTCGCAGAAATCCTCGACGGCAAACTCGACGACGTGCCAGAAGGTAATTTCTACATGAAGGGCGGAATCGACTCCGTGCCGCGCAACTAACCTGAGTCTGCTGAATCTCTGCTTTCAGCTTTTCAGTATTTACCACGCCTATGGCTCTCCAACTCGATATCGTCACTCCCGAGAAAAAAATCTTTTCGGATACCGTGGACAACGTCTATCTGCCGGGAGCAGACGGTGAAATGGGCATCTTGCCCTCTCACGCCGGTCTCGTGACCGCTCTTCAACCCGGCGAACTGCGCTACCTTTACAACGGCCAAGTGGAGACGCTTGCCATTGGCTCGGGATTCGCAGAAGTCACCCAAACCAAGGTGGTCGTCCTGACGGACAGCGCCCTTGGCGAAGCCGAGATCGACGAGGCGCAGGTCGAAGCCGCGATCCAGCGCGCTAAAGTCAAGCTCTCGACGATCGACCACAATCTCGATTCAGAAGAGGTGGCCTATCTTCAAGGTGTCATTTCCAAATCCATGGCAGCGCTTAACTTTAAGCGGAAGAGCCTGCGCTGATTTGTTCGCTCATCTAGTTTTCTGAAAAACCACCCCGGTTTGTCCGTGGTGGTTTTTTTGATTGAAAGGAGGGCTTTTCTATTCGTTCGCCACTTCTGTGTTAAGTTATAAGTGTGATTTTCAACGCTCCATCGCGTAAAGAGCACGATTCGCTGGGTGAGCGCGAGCTGCCGGATAGCGCTTACTACGGCGTTCAAACGCTGCGTGGAATGGAGAATTTCCCGATTTCTGGAATTCCCCTCAATCACTTCGGACACTTGGTGTGCAGTCTGGCCTACGTCAAAAAAGCGGCCGCCAGCACGAACCGAGAACTGGGCGTGCTGTTGCCCGACCGCGCTGACGCGATCCTTGCAGCCTGCGACGAAATCATTGCGGGTCAGTGGCACGCGCACTTCACCATCGACATGATCCAAGGCGGCGCTGGCACCTCGACCAACATGAATGCCAACGAGGTGATCGCCAATCGTGCCCTTGAGATTCTCGGCCATCGCAAGGGCCAATACGAATTCCTGCATCCTATCGATGACGTCAATTGCTCCCAATCCACCAACGACGTTTATCCCACGGCGATCAAGCTCGGCGTTATTCTCACGGTGCGTGACGTCACCTCCGCCCTGCGCGGGCTGCAGGCAAGCCTCGCGGCCAAAGCGGCTGAGTTTGCCGACATCTTGAAAATGGGCCGCACGGAAAATCAGGACGCCGTGCCGATCACTCTCGGCCAAGAGTTCGGCGCGTACGCCGTCATGATCGGCGATGGCGTCCGCCACTTGGAGCGTGCAGCCGAGGAACTCCTCGAAATCAATATGGGAGCCACCGCCGTCGGTACTGGCATCAATACCCCGCCGGGATACGCCCAACGTTGCACCCGGCACCTAGCCGAGGTGAGTGGGTTACCCGTGCGCCTGGCCGAAAATCTCGTTGAATCGACCCAAGATAGCAGCTCGTTCGCGTTGATGAGTGGTGCGATGAAAACCGCAGCGGTCCAACTGTCGAAAGTCTGCAACGATCTCCGCTGGTTGTCGTCAGGCCCGCGCTGCGGCCTTGGCGAAATCCGGCTGCCAGCTGTGCAACCCGGCTCTTCCATCATGCCCGGCAAGGTCAACCCCGTCATCCCGGAAATGGTCAGCCAAGTGTGCTACCAAATCATCGGTGCTGACGTCACCATCGCCATGGCGGCCGAGGCTAGCGAACTGGAGCTCAACATGGCTGAGCCGATCATCGCCTTCAATCTCTTCTTCGGTCTCACCCTGCTGCACAATGCGGCCATCGCCTTGCACACCCGCTGCGTTACCGGCATCGAGGCCGACCGCGAACGCTGCCTCGGCTATGTCCAAAATTCCATCGGCCTCGTCACCGCGCTCAACCCCGTCCTCGGCTATGAGCGCGGCGCCGCCATCGCCAAAGAAGCGCTGAGCTCTGGCGCCAGCATCTACAGTCTGGTGCTCGAGAAAGGGTGGCTCAGCAAAGAGCAGCTC
>CALPMD020000050.1 GCA_943324575.2 Akkermansia muciniphila | reverse complement strand
AGCCGTTGATTGGCGAAGGCGACCTCGCCATCGACGCCACGACGGGCAATGGCCACGATACCCTTTTTCTAGCAGACTGTGTCGGTGCCGCGGGGAAAGTACTGGCCTTCGACGTTCAAACTGCTGCGCTGGCCTCCGCCCGCGCGCGTTTAGAGGCTGCCAGCCTAGCGGAACGCGTGGATTTTTTTCTCGAATCGCACGCTGCCATGGGCCGCCAGGCCGCCGTGGGATCGGTCGCGGTGGTCATGTTCAATCTTGGCTACCTGCCCGGCGAAAACCACGACCTCACCACCGAATCTAACGAAACGCTAACTGCCCTCGCCGTTGCGGTCGATCTCCTCAAGCCTGGCGGCGTGCTCAGCGTCGTCTGTTATCCCGGCCACCCCGCCGGCGCGGCAGAGGCTGTGGCGGTGGAATCCTGGATGGCTGCGCTCGCCACCCACGGCTGGCGAATCGCCAAGTATGGCGCTGTCGGCACCCGCCGCCCCGCGCCATTTTTACTATTGGCCGCAAAGGCTGGATGAGTTAGAATAGCCATCGACTCCACCAATCGCTCTTATCATGTTCAAAGAATTCAAAGAATTTGCGCTCAAAGGAAACCTGATCGACATGGCTGTGGCCTTTGTGATGGGAGGCGCTTTTACGAAGTTATCCACGGCTTTCATTGAGGATCTGATCATGCCGTTGATCGGGCGAATCTCTGGCGGCATGGACTACACCAACAAGTTCTTCGCACTCTCTGACAAGGTGACCGCCACCAACTTGGTGGAAGCGAAAAAGCAGGGAGCAGTCCTCGCTTACGGCGACTTCATCACCATTGGCATTAACTTTGTCATCGTCGCTTTTGTGATGTTTCTGGTGGTGAAATCGATCAATAAAGCGAAGGCGCTCACCGCCAAGCAAGCTGCCGCCGTCCCACCCGAGCCGAGCGCCCAGGAAAAACTCCTCGTCGAGATCCGCGATCTGCTCAAGCAGAAGGCGTGAAGGTCGGCGGTTTTTGATGGGATGAAGAGTTAGCCGCAAAAAGGCTAAAAAATGTCACAAAAAACCAATGAGTTCAAAGGCTTGAGGGTTGCAAGCCCGACTGCATGCGTTCCGCAGGCGGCATACGATCCACCTAGTCAAGATGATCCTGTCTCCGCAAATATCCTTATCGGTTGGGGGACTTGAAGTGTTGGGGATTTACGCAAATGGGCTACCGATTATCCATTTGACGCTGTGGAGTCCGGGGGGCACGTTGCGCTCGATGAATGTTGAAATGATAGCGCTTTGCCGACAGTCTGATGCGCGGATGCCGGAGGGTCCGGGGGGAAGCCACTGATGGAATCGGGCGGCCGCGACATGAAGTGGAATTATCCCAAGGAACTGCCGGTGGTCGAACACCGGGAGGAGATCCTTGCCGCCGTGCGGGCGCATCCGGTGGTGGTCGTCGTCAGCGAAACGGGATCGGGCAAAACCACCCAGCTGCCGAAGATGGTGGCCGAGGCACTGGGCATCGATGGCGGCCGGATCGGCTGCACCCAGCCGCGGCGGATCGCCGCCGCCAGCGTGGCGAAACGCGTGGCGGAGGAACTGCAAGTACCGCTCGGTGATTACGTCGGTTACCAGGTACGCTTCGAGGATCGGACTTCGCGCGAAACGCGAATCAAGTTCATGACCGACGGCATCCTGCTGGCGGAAACTCAGGGCGACCGCGACCTGCGCCAGTACGAGGCGCTGATCCTCGACGAGGCGCACGAGCGCTCGCTCAACATCGATTTCCTGCTCGGTTATGTGAAGCGGCTGTTGGAGCGGCGCAAGGATCTCAAGCTGGTCATCTCATCGGCGACTTTGGACGCGGGGGCCTTCGCCGAGTTCTTCTCGTTCGACGGTGTGCCCGCGCCGGTGATCGTCGCTCCGGGGCGGATGTTTCCCGTCGCTGAGTTTTTCCTGCCGCCCTATGAAGACGAAGACATCTCGCAACACGTTGCGCGCGCCGTGGACTACCTCGGTGACATCGAGCCGAATGGCGACGTCCTGATTTTCCTGCCCGGTGAGCGCGAAATCCGCGAATGCGCCGACATGCTCGAAGGCCGCAACTACCGCGGCACGGAAGTCCTGCCTTTGTTCGCGCGGCTCGGCCTCGGCGACCAGCAGCGTGTTTTCAACCCCGGCCACCAGCGCCGCCTGATCCTCGCCACCAACGTCGCGGAAACCTCGCTGACCATTCCGCGGATCGCCTGCGTGGTGGACACCGGCGTCGCACGCGTCAGCCGTTGGAATCCGGCCAAAGGCATCCAGCGGCTGCAGGTCGAGCCCGTCAGCCAAGCCAGCGCCCGCCAACGCAAGGGCCGTTGCGGCCGGGTGCGCGACGGCGTTTGCGTCCGGCTTTACGAGGAAACTGAGCTCACCGAGCGCCCCGAATTCACCGACCCCGAAATCCGCCGCAGCTCGCTGGCGGGCGTGATTCTGCGGATGAAAGCGCTGGGGCTGCCCGAGATCGACGAGTTTCCGTTCCTCGATCCACCGTCGCCCAAAGCCGTGTCCGAAGGCTACCGCACCCTGCGCGAAGTCGGCGCGCTGGATCGGGAAAAACGCCTCACGGAATCGGGCCGCCAGATCGCGCGTCTGCCGGTCGATCCGCGACTCGGACGCATGCTGATCGAAGCGCGCAAGGAACATTGCCTCGCCGAAGTCCTGCCGATTGTCGCCGCTCTGGAATCCAGCGACCCGCGCGAACGGCCCGCCGAAAAGGCACGCGAGGCCGACGCCGCGCACGCGAAGTGGAAAGATGCCGACAGCGACTTCATCTCGCTGCTGCGGCTGTGGCAGGATCTCGCCCGCTTCCGCGACGAACGCGGCCGCTGGAAGCGCAACGCCCTGCGCAAGTATTGCGGCCCCGCCTTCCTCAACGCCCGCCGCGTGATGGAGTGGGCCAATGTCCGCGACGAACTCGCCGACCTGCTCGAGCGCGAGTGGAAACTCAAACTCGGCGAAATCGGCAGCAACCTTTCCGGCGCGGGCGCGTACAGCACGATTCACAAAGCCCTGCTCGCCGGGGTTCCGCGCCAGTTCGGCCTGTGGGATCGCGAATCGAAATCCTATCGCAGCGCCAACGGCGGCTTCTTCGCGGTGTTCCCCGGCTCTGGCCTGTTTTCTCTGCCGAAGCGCTTCGAGTGGGTGATGGGCATGGAGCTGGTCGAAACCTCGCGGCTGTGGGCGCGTCGCGTCGCCCGCATCGATCCGCTGTGGGTCGAGCAGGTCGCGCCACACCTGTGCAAAAGCAAATACGGCGAGGCGCATTGGGACGAAGTCCAGGGCGCGGTCTACGGCAAGGAAACCGTGATCTGCGGCGGCCTGCCCGTCGTCGCCGGGCGGCGCATCCATTACGGTCGCGTCGATCCCAAGGCCGCGCGCAACATCTTCCTGCGCGAAGGCGTCATTGGCAACGGCTTGCGCCAGCAGTGCGATTTCCTTGACCACGTCGCCGACATGCGCGGCGAAATCGAGGCGATCGAACAAAAGCTGCGCCGACCCGGCGGCTTGTGGAGCGACGAGGCGGTGCTGCGTTTTTACGAGGCCCGTATCCCCGAAGACATCCACACCGCCGCCGCCTTCTACAAGTGGCTGGAGCAGCATGAGGAAATCCTGATGCTCGGCGTTGCCGACGTGGTGGACGAAGATCTAACCGACCTCGGACTCGACGGTTTCCCCGACAACATTCAGCACCGCGGCGACGAATACTCATTCTATTACCACGCGATGCAGGGCGAACGCGACGACGGCGTCACGCTGGGCGTGCACGTCGATCAGCTGCCAAAACTCCCCGACTGGCTGCCCGGCTGGGGCGTCGATGGCAACCTGCGCCAACGCGCGGAAATTCTGCTGCGCTCGCTGCCCAAAGACTACCGCCGCATCTGTCAGCCGATCGGCCCCGTCGCCGAGGGCTTCGCCGACTTGTGGAGCTTCGCGCCCAAGGACCGGTCGATTTTCCTCGCCCTTTCCGAGTACGCCCGCGAGCGCACCGGCGCCCACGTCCCCGTCGGCGAATACGACGCCAGCAAACTGCCGCCCGAACTCGTCACCAAAATCTGGGTCTGCGACGACGAGGGCGAAGAACTCGCGCTGGGCGAAGACGTCGCCGCCCTCAAGATCCAGCTCGCCGACCGCATGCGAGTCCGCTTCGAAGCCGCCGCCAACGCCGACGTCGAGCGCAAGGGGATGAGCACTTGGGAAGGCGAGCGCCTGCCCGAGCGGGTCGAAACTCGCGGCGGTGCGGCCTACCCCGCCTTGGTCGACGAGGGCAAATCCGTAGGCGTCCGCGCCTTCACCTGTCCCGCCGAGGCCGCGGAATCTCACCGCGCTGGCGGCGCGCGCCTGCTCTGGCTCGCCCATCCCGACTCCGTCGCCCACTTGAAAAAGAAGTTCCCGCTCGGCCTGATGGCCAAGGTCGAGCTTCCGCGCCTCGGTGTCGGCGGCACCACGCTGGACGCCTTGATCCTGCTTGCCGCCGAAGGTGCCGCCGGTGGCGTGTTGCCGCGCGATCCGAGCGGATTCAGCCTCGTCGCCGAAAAGGTCCGCGGCCGTTGGCACGATGCCGCCGCCGCCCTCGGCCAGTCGGTCGATGAGATTTTCGAAATCCTCCCCGAGATTCAGGCTTGGATCATCGCCAACCGCAAAGACCGGAACCTCGGCGAAATCGCCACCGACCTCGAACAGCAACTCGCCTGGCTGTTCCGCCAGAACTTCGCCTGGCGCGCCGGCTTCAACGGCCTGTGCGACTACCCGCGCCGCCTGCGCGCGATCCGTTCCCGCCTCGGCCGCCTCTCCTCGCTGCCCATCGTCAAGGACCTCGAAAAGCTCGATCGCCTCCACCGCCTCTGGCAGCCCTGGTTCCAGCGCTGGACCAACAACCTCGACGCGCCCGTCCACTGGTCCCACGGCTGGGCGCTCGAAGAATACCGCGTCTCCCTCTTCGCGCCCGACGTCCCGCTCATCGGCAAAGTCTCCGAAAAGCGGCTCGAAGCGATGATCCTCGGTTAGGCTAATAATCCATCCGCCTTGCAGGCCTCCTATGGCACACTAAGGCTTTCGGTGCGCCCACTTCACACCGGCGCTTGCGCCGCGCGGATCGATCGGTCATCCTACGGTATGAACGACGTGATGATTGAAACGGTGAATCTCCACCGTAGCTACCAAATCGGACGCAAATCCATCGAAGTACTGCACGGGATTGATCTGCAAATCCGGCGGGGCGAACGCGTCTTTCTCTGTGGCCCGAGCGGGGCGGGGAAGACGACGCTACTCTACACCTTGGCCGGGCTGGAGCGTCCGGAACAAGGCGTAGTTCACATCGATGGGATGGATCTGTACGCGATGGGGCGCAGCGAGCAGGCTCGCTTCCGCAATCAGCGGATCGGTTACGTTTTTCAAAACTATCATTTGCTGCCGGAACTCACCGCATTGGAAAATGTCGCAGTGCCTGGGGCGATTGCGGGAAATGACACCACCGAGCTGGCCCTCAAGGCGCTGGCCCGCGTCGGTCTGAGTGATCGGGCGGACCATTTACCTGCCGAGCTTTCGGGCGGTGAACAACAGCGTGTGGCCATTGCCCGAGCCATCGTCAACGAGCCCAAAGTGCTTTTTGCCGACGAGCCGACAGGTAACCTGGACTCAAAAAACAGTGCCGAAATCATGGGCATTCTGCTGGATCTCGCCACGGAACACCAGGTCACCTTGGTGGTCGTGACCCACGATCAAAATCTCGCCAAAGTCGGCGACCGTGTCTTGATCATCAAGGACGGCAGTATTCACTCGCCGCAGATTGTGGTGTGAAGTCGGTTTGGAAATCAGCGGCTGTGTGATCTCCTGCATCGCGCGGATCATTCCTCGCGGGCAGGGGGCAGGTAGGACTCGATTGTTTTTAATTTCTAACATTTGATTTCAGATGATTGACGCATTAGTCATTGTGTGGAGAATGCCGCCGTCGGGCGTAAGAGTCGCATCGACACCCCTATAAAGTCATGACCACCATTGCCATCAACGGATTCGGCCGCATCGGCCGTCTTGTTTTCCGTGCCCTCGTCGAACAAGGCCATCTTGGAACCACCTTCAACGTTGTCGCCGTGGGTGACATCGTGCCTGCAGATAACCTCGCCTACCTCCTGAAGTACGATTCCACTCAGGGTCGCTTCGCAGGTACCGTTTCCTCCAAGAAGTCCTCCCCGGAACTTGAGGAAGACGATGTCATCATCGTCAATGGCCATGAGATCAAGGTGGTCAGCGCCCGTTCTCCGGAAGGTCTGCCATGGAAAGAGCTCGGCGTGGAAGTCGTCATCGAGTCCACCGGCCTGTTCACCGAAGCTGATAAGGCTAAAGGCCACATTACGGCTGGTGCCAAGAAAGTCATCATCTCCGCACCTGCCAAGGGTGAAGACGCGACTTTCGTGGTTGGCGTCAACGATCACCTCTACGATCCAGCGATTCACCACATCATCTCCAACGCGAGTTGCACCACCAACTGCCTTGCGCCGCTGGTCCACGTGTTACTCAAGGAAGGTTTCGGCGTTGCTGAAGGCCTGATGACCACAGTTCACTCCTACACCGCCACGCAAAAAACCGTGGACGGCCCGTCGAAGAAAGACTGGAAGGGTGGCCGCAGTGCTGCGATCAACATCATCCCGTCCACCACAGGTGCCGCCAAGGCGGTCGCTTTGGTCTGCCCCGAAGTGGCTGGCAAGCTCACCGGTATGTCATTCCGTGTGCCAACGCCAACCGTCTCCGCAGTCGATTTGACCGTCAAGACCGTCAAGGAAACCTCGCTCGCGGAAATCAAGGCAGCCCTCAAAAAAGCTTCCGAGACCTACCTGAAGGGCATCCTCGCCTACACCGAAGACGAAGTGGTTTCCACCGACTTTATCCACGATAAAAGCTCGTCGATCTTCGATGCCGGCTCTTCGATCGAGCTTAACTCTACGTTCTTCAAGCTCATCAGCTGGTATGACAACGAGTGGGGCTACTCCAACCGCGTCATCGACCTCCTCACGGATGTTGTGAAAAAGGGAATCTGATTCCTCGAAATATCGATTTAATAAAAAACGGCAACTCGCGAGAGTTGCCGTTTTTTTGGGTCGTCGAAAGCTAGGCGTTCTTCTGCTCGAACTCGGCCTTGGCGGCTTTTCGGCACTCGGCGACGAAGTGGTTGCACGCTTCGCGGCAGAGCAGGGGAATCGCCTCGGATTGCGGTAGGTCGCTAGGAATGCCGTTGAATCGACTTGCCTCGCTATCATCCAGCGGCGTGTCCGCGTCGAGTTTCCAGAGGATTTTTTTCGCGCATTGGTGGGCGGGGCCGCAGACTTGCTGGACGAGTTTTTGTGCTCCTGTGTCGCTGATGCTGCGAGCGAAACGATACATTCCGGTTTGGCGGTTGAGTTTGTCGCGCAGCGTTTCGATTTCCAAGGTGCCTCCCTGTTGGGCCAGAAAGAGACCCACGCAGGCGGGGTAAAATTGGTCCAAGGCGAGGCGCAGACCCTCCTCGTTATCCAACACCACTACCCAGCCGCGCTCGAGGTTGGTCTGCCCCTTGGTGAAGCGGTAGGTTCCGTCAGTAGCGTAAGTGGATAAGTCACGGGCATCGGCCGGGCCTTCGTGGATTTCCAGTCCGCCGAATGCGGGCTCTTTGGAGAGTTCTGCATCCGCGCTGTGGCAAAGCACATACGGGTAGCCGCAGAGATTTTGCTGAATTTCGATTTGGCCGATGCGATGAATTCCCGAGCGCAGGAGGTCGCGAAGCTTGAGGGCAGTAGACATTTTTTT
>CALPMD020000049.1 GCA_943324575.2 Akkermansia muciniphila | reverse complement strand
TTGTGAATCGCCAGCATGTTGACGGAGAACGAAGTCTCCATCGAAGTGAGTTTGAAGAGTTGCGCCATCACCACTTGCGGGCGAGCGTCGCGCTTCAGTTCGATCTCGATGCAGGTATCTTCGGCGGAAAGGTCGCGCATGCCGGAGATGCCAGTGAGGACCTTTTCGTTGACGAGTTCGGCGATGCGCTCTTGCAGAACGGCGCGGTTCACGCCGTATGGCACGCCGCGGATGATGATGTGGGAGCGACCCGCGGCGTTTTCTTCGATCTCCATTTTACCGCGCATCCGCATCGAACCACGGCCGGTGCGGAAGTATTCTTCGATGCCGCGGATGCCGCGGATCTCGCAGGCCACCGGAAAGTCCGGCCCCTGCATGTACTGCATCAACTCGGGCAGCGTGATCTCTGGATTGTCGATCTGCGCGCAGATCGCCTCGACCACTTCGCCGAGGTTGTGCGACGCGAGATTGGTCGCCATGCCCACTGCAATACCGGTACTGCCGTTGACGAGGAAGTTAGGGAACGCCGATGGCAGAACGGATGGCTCCAGTTGCGAGCCATCATAGTTGGGAACCATATCGACCGTGTCCTTGTCGAGATCGTCCATCATTGCGAGGCCGAGCGGATGAAGTCGCGCTTCGGTGTAACGCATGGAGGCGGCAGAGTCGCCTTCCACCGAGCCAAAGTTACCCTGGCCATCGATCAGCATTTCGCGCATCGACCATGGCTGACCCATGTTGACGAGCGAGGTATAGATCGACATGTCGCCGTGCGGGTGAAAGTTACCCATCGTTTCACCGACGATCTTGGCGCACTTGACGTGAGCCTTGCCCGGGCCAACGCCGAGCTGGCGCATCGCATAGAGAATGCGGCGCTGGGACGGCTTGAGACCATCCCGCACATCGGGAAGGGCGCGGGAAATAATCACCGACATCGAGTATTCCAAAAAGGACTTGGAAAGCTCTTCGGCGACGTTGATCGGTTTGATGTTAGCTTCGGACATAGGGAAAGTTAATGGGTCACGGGTCAAGAGTCATGAGTGTCTGACTTTGGACCGATTGATTTGATATAAGCGTTGAGGCGTTTGCGGAGAGCTTCGAGATCTTGGTAGAGATGGCAGGCTTGCTCGGCGTCCACCAGTTCGCGGCGGGCCGCCTTATCGAGCCATGTTTGGGATTCAGCTAGAGAGCTGCGGGCGCTGCCGCAGAACTTTTGATTTTCTTTGTAGTGAGAGCAGCCATGGCCTTCGGAGATGTTTGCGGCGATGGAGTCCACCGAGCGGGTGAATGGCTTGCCAATCGTGTCCTTGGCAAAAAAATTCCAAGCCGTCGTCAAATTCCAAACGACCTCCCCGAGACGCATGGCCTCTCGGTAGATTTCAAGATCGTTCAAGGACTGACTCATATTACCCGTGACTTGTGACTCATGCCCCATTCATCACACGTCCAGATTGCGCACGTTGAGTGCGTTATCTTCGATGAAACGTTTGCGAGGTTCGACAATGTCGCCCATCAGAACGTCGAACATCTTGTCGGCTTCGACGGCGTTATCTTCGTCTAGTCGGACGCGGAGGAACTGGCGGACTTCGGGATCCATCGTGGTTTCAAAGAGTTGCTTGGCGTTCATTTCGCCGAGACCCTTGAATCGTTTGATTTGCACGCCGCGGCTGGCGATTTCCAAGACCTTCGCGAGGATTTCGGGGACGGCGAAAACCGGAGTGATCTTTTGTTTGTCACCTTCACCTTCGATGATCTCAAAGAGCGGCGTGTCGTCATTGAAGAAAACCGATGTGTCGATGCCGCACTCGGTGAGGCGCGAGAAGATGCGGGCGATGGCGTGAGACTCGTGAAGTTCGTGAAGATTCGCGCGGCGCGATGGACCGCTTTGCGCGGCGAGCTCTTCTTCGGTGAGGATCTCTTCGAACAAACGCAGGTCGCGGTTAGCGGCGGCGAAGGCTCGCAGATCGGCTTCCTTGGAGAAGTAGATCAGATTTTCTTCGTTGCCGATGCGGATGCGCACCATAAACTCGGGCAGCACGCCGTTTTGACGGGCAGCGAGGTAGTTTTTGAAGTTGCCGCCGTTGCCTTCGATCGTGCTGGAGAAGCGCGATAGCGACGAGAGGTTCTCTAGAATCACCTTCAACTCTTCGGCAGTGAAACTGCGGGATTGATCGAAGGTCCGCAGTTCGACTTCACCGGCACCTAGATCGATCAGGATACGATTGAGTTGGTCGTTGTCCTGCACATATTCTTGGCGCTTCTTGCGACTGACCAGATAGAGCGGCGGCTGCGCGATATAGAGGTAGCCGCTTTTGACCAGCGCCGGCATGAGGCGGCAGAAAAACGTCAGCAACAGGGTGCGGATGTGCGAACCATCGACGTCGGCATCGGTCATGATGACGATTTTGTGGTAGCGAACTTTCTCGATGTTGAAGGCGCCCTCCTGCTCTCCATCGCCGATCCCCGCGCCGATGGCGGTGATCATGGACTGGATTTCCTTGTTCTGAAGCGCGCGGTGGAGGCGGGATTTCTCGACGTTAATCAGCTTTCCGCGCAGCGGCAGGATCGCTTGCGTCCGCCGGTCGCGGCCTTGTTTGGCGGAACCACCGGCGGAGTCACCTTCGACAATATAGAGTTCGGATTTTGCGGGGTCGCGTTCCGAGCAGTCGGCCAGTTTGCCGGGCAGACCACCGCCGGATAATGCGGACTTGCGCACCGTTTCGCGGGCTTTGCGGGCGGCCTCGCGAGCGCGGGCGGCATTGACGGACTTTTCGATGACTCGTTTGGCGAGACCCGGATTCTCGTCGAAAAACTGCATCAGGCCTTCGTACACGATCGACGAAATGACGCCTTCGATCTCGCTATTGACCAGCTTGTCCTTGGTCTGCGAGCTGAAGCGCGGGTTCGGCATTTTCACCGAGATGATCGCGATCAAACCTTCGCGCACATCGTCGCCCGTTAGTGCGGGGTCCTTGTCCTTGAGGATCTTGTTGACCTTGGCGTACTGGTTGATGCCGCGGGTCAGCGCGGTGCGGAAGCCGGTAAGGTGGGTGCCGCCGTCGCCATTCGGGATCGAGTTGGCGAAGCAGAGGATCTGGTCGTTGTACGAATCGTTGTACTGGAAAACCACGTCGGCGAAGACATCGTCGGTCGTTTTTTTGCCATCGTAATCGAGATCGATCGCGCGCTTGCCGTGGAGAATGACTGGCTCGTCGTGGATCAGCGTTTTGTTTTCGCCGAGCTGGGCGACAAACTCCTCGATACCCTTGGAATAGAAGAACGTGGCCTTCTTGGCGGACTCGGGGCGCTCGTCTTCGAGGTCGATCGTCAGGCCGGGGTTGAGGAAAGCGAGCTCGCGCAGACGGGTCGCGAGGCGGTCGAACTTAAACTCGATCGTATCGACGAAGATCGTCGCATCGGGGAAAAACGTAATCATCGTCCCCGTCTTGCTAGCATCCACATCGCCGATGACGTGCAGAGGAATCGTGGTTTTGCCGCGCTCGAAGCCGATCAAGTGGACCTTGCCGTTGCGCATGATCTCGGCCTTGAACCAATCGGAAAGGGCGTTCACACACTTCGCGCCGACACCGTGCAGACCGCCCGAGTACTTGTACGCGCCTTGGCCGAACTTGCCGCCCGCGTGGAGATTGGTCAGCACCAGCTCAACGGCGGGCATGCCGAACTTCTTGTGCATATCGACCGGAATCCCCCGGCCATTGTCGGCGATGGAAACCGAGCCGTCGACATGGATGGCTACCTTGATCTTGCTGCAATAGCCGGCCAAGTGCTCGTCGATCGAGTTGTCGAGAACTTCGAAGACGCAGTGGTGTAGGCCGCGCTCATCGGGATCGCCGATGTACATGCCGGGGCGCTTGCGAACGGCATCGAGGCCTTCCAGCTTATCGATTTGGGCGGCGTCGTAAACCTGCGCGGCGGCAACTTGGGTTTCGGCTTTTTGGGGCTCGTTCGAATTCTCGGACATAGTGCGGCCAAAGGGTCCGAAATCCTGCCCTCGGAGACAAGGAACTTCGTCACGAATTTGCCGCTTTTTTTCAGCCTCTCAAATATCACTCAACCCATTCCCCTTGAGATGGTTAAGTTTAAAATGAAAAGACTGCCAGCAAGTCATCCAAACATCGCGATCAGAGATGGCCTCCAGCGTTTCTATCACAAACCCGTTACCGCCGCGAGGCGCACGGCAACTTCATCGCCGATGCTCAGGCTGAGTTCGTCGAGATGCTTGCGGGAAAGTTCGACGTCGAGGAATTGACCATCCGCCAGCTTCACGGTGAGTGTCGCGATCGGACCTGCCGAAAAGAGGTGGTGGACCCGCGCGAGCAAATCCGTGGCTGGAATGAACTCGGCGGCGAATAACACCTCGATTTCGTGCGGGCGCAGATAGCGCACATTCTTGCCCTCGTGCAGCTTGTTGACGTTGCCGAGGAATTCGTAAACGAAGGGGCTGCGCGGGTGGTCGTAAACATTCTGCGGCTTGCCGACTTGTTCAATGCGGGCATTGCGCATGACCACGACTTGGTCCGAAAGTTCGAGCGCTTCTTCTTGGTCGTGGGTAACAAACAGGGTGGTCAGGCCGATTTCATCGTGGAATTGCCGCAGCCAGCGGCGCAAGTCTTTGCGGACTTGAGCATCGAGCGCGCCGAATGGCTCGTCTAACAAAAGCACCTTCGGCCGGATGGCTAGCGCGCGGGCGAGGGCCACGCGCTGGCGTTGACCACCCGAAAGCTCGTGGGGACGTCGCTTGTCGAGACCTTCGAGTCGAACAAGCTTGAGCAACTCCAACACCCGATCGCGGATCTCGGATTTGTGGGGGCGCTGGGCAGAGGGAAGCACACTCAAACCAAAAGCGATGTTTTCGGCCACGGTCATGTGCTGGAATAAGGCGTAGTGCTGAAACACAAAACCGACGCCGCGTTTTCTCGCGGAAACTTCGCTGACATCCTCGCCGTGAAACGCGATGCGACCAGGACCGGGATCGGCAAAATCGAGACCCGCGACGATGCGCAACAGCGTCGTTTTCCCCGAACCCGACGGGCCTAACAACGCGGTGAGTGATCCGTTAGGCACTTCAAGTGAGATATCCTCCAAGGCGGTGTAAGCGCCAAAGGTTTTGCGAATGGATTGAATCGAGATCGACATAGAAAGTGCTTATTTGTGATTGGAAGATTGGTGGCCCGTGAGGTGCTCGACGGCAGACTTCATGCCGAGAGTCACGAGCGCGAGGAAAGCGAGCAGAGTGGCGCAAGCGAACGCCGCGCTGAATTGGTACTCGTTGTAGAGAACCTCGATATGGAGTGGCAGCGTGTTCGTCTCGCCACGGATATGGCCGGAGACCACGGACACCGCGCCGAATTCACCCATCGCACGGGCATTGCAAAGCAGCACGCCATACAGGAGACCCCACTTGATGTTAGGAAGGGTGACGCGGAAGAAGATCTGCCAGCCTCGCGCGCCGAGAATGACGGCAGCTTCCTCTTGATCGCTGCCTTGCGTTTCCATCAATGGGATCAGCTCGCGGGCGACAAAGGGGAAAGTGACAAACACGGTGGCGATGACGATGCCGGGAAGAGCGAAGATGATTCTGATGTCATGTTCCGCCAGCCAAGGGCCAAACCACCCCTTCGCGCCAAACAAGAGCACCCACACTAGGCCGGCGATCACAGGTGAAACCGCAAAGGGAAGATCGATGAGAGACAGCAGCAGCGAGCGACCGCGAAAGCGGAATTTCGTCACCAGCCATGCGGCGGAAACCCCGAAAAGCGTGTTGAGAGGGACGGAAATCCCCGCGGCGATGAGCGTGAGCTTGATCGCAGAAAGGGCAGCCTCCTCGTGCAGTGATGCGAGGAAAACCTCCCAACCTTTGCGGAAGGCTTCGGCGAAAACCGCCGCTAAAGGCAACAGCAAAAAGATGGAAAGCACGGCAACCGCCGAAGCAATCAGGAGACGGCGGACCCATACGGGTTCCGTAGTGACAGAGCGATGAGGCATGAAGATTTAGCGGTTCTGCCAGTTGAGGCGGCGTTGCAGCAAATTGATGAGAAAGAGTAAAACGAAGGAAACGATCAGCATTCCCGCTGCAATCACTGCTGCGGCTTCGTATTGGAATTGCTCTAACTTGGAGACGACCAGCAGTGGCAGGATCTCAGTTTGCATCGGTAGGTTACCCGAAATGAAGATCACCGAACCGTACTCACCGATGGCCCGCGCAAAGGCGAGGGTGAAACCCGTGATGAGGGCGGGAATGAAAATCGGGAAAATCACCCGCCAGAAAACCGTCCAACGACCTGCGCCCAGGGTGGCGGCGGCTTCTTCATACTCGCTGCCGAATTCTTCCATCACCGGCTGCAAGGTTCGGACCACAAACGGAAATCCAATGAAGGTGAGCGCGATGAAAACGCCCAAGGGATTGTAGGCGGCCTGAATTCCCCATTGTTCCAGATATTGGCCGATCCAGCCGTTAGGCGCATAAATCGCCGTCAGGGTGATGCCCGCCACCGCCGTTGGTAGGGCGAATGGTAGGTCCACCATTGCGTCTAACAACCTACGACCGGGGAAACGATAGCGGACGAGGACCCAAGTGACTAGCAACCCGAAAACCGTGCTCACCGCAGCCGCAGCCGCACTGGCCCCGAAGGTCAGCTTGGCTGCTGCGACCAGCCGCGGAGAGGTGAGAATCTCCCACCACTCCGCAGCACCCAGCCTAGCGGCTTTGAGAAATAACGCCGCGAGGGGGATCAGAATAATCAGGCTGAGATAGGTGATGGTGAAACCCATCGACAACCCGAATCCGGGGATGACGCGACGTTTTGACATGATTTGGGGAGGTGCTAACGGAAACTAAAATCGATTCAGCGTTTGGTGTAGATCTGGTCGAAAGTGCCGCCGTCGTCGAAGTGGGTCTTCTGCGCGTTCGCCCAACCGCCGAAGTCCTTATCAATCGTCACCAGATTGATTTTTGGGAAGTTCTGCGACCATTTGGCAAGAGCCTTGGCATCCCGCGGGCGATAGAAATGCTTGCCCGCGATGTCTTGAGCTTCCTCAGTGTAAAGGTAAGCCAGGTAGGCTTTGGCCAATTCTTCCGTGCCGTGCTTTTTCGCATTCTTCTCCACGACTGCCACGGGGGGTTCGGCGAGAATGCTGATCGATGGGATGATGATCTGTGTCTTGCCGGGGAACTCTTTCTCGATCAGGTGAGCCTCGTTTTCCCATGACAGCAACACGTCGCCAAGGCCGCGCTGAGCAAAGGTGGTGGTCGATCCGCGGGCTCCCGTATCAAGCACGGGTACGTTCTGATAGAGCGCGCGGATGTATTCCTTCACCTTCGTTGGGTCGCCGCCGAACTTGCGATCGGCATAAGCCCATGCAGCGAGATAGTTCCAGCGCGCACCGCCCGAAGTTTTCGGGTTGGGAGTGATCACCTTGGTGCCAGGCCGGACCAGATCACCCCAGTCATTGATGCCCTTCGGATTGCCTTTGCGAACTACAAAGACGATCGTCGACGTATAAGGCGAACTGTTGTCTGGGAGCTTCGCCTGCCAGTCTTTCGGCAGCAGGTTCGCCTGTTGAGCAATGCTGTCGATGTCGCCTGATAGAGCTAGTGTCACCACGTCGGCACTGAGACCGTCGATGACAGAGCGCGCCTGTTTGCCAGAGCCGCCGTGCGATTGTTTCACGACGAGGGATTTGCCTGTCTGCTGTTTCCATTGTTTGGCAAAGGCCGAGTTGAACTCCTGATAGAACTCCCGCGTGGGGTCGTAGGAGACGTTGAGCAGCTCATCGGCCAAAGCCCCAGTGACTAACAGGGAAGAGATCAGGGTGAAAAGTTTGAACGTTTTC
>CALPMD020000048.1 GCA_943324575.2 Akkermansia muciniphila | reverse complement strand
CGCAAATCCTTCATCGGCAAGATTCTCGCGACCGAAGATCTCGATGCCCGTGAATGGCCAACCGTCGCCATCACCGCGAACGCCCGCGAAAAGGGCGTGATGTTACACCGCACGCATTCCGTTAGACCGAATCTCGAGGCCTTGCGGATGACCGAGGCGATTCTCGGCTGATCCGACCGCCGCGACCTCAGTTTTGCGTGGCGGTGGCGGTGCGGCCGACGGCGAAACGATATTTGCCGATGGCGTCGACGATTCCGCTGGCGATGGCCGCCTGATAGGATGGGTTTTCGATCAAGCGCGCCTCGTAAGGATGGCTCATGAAGCCGCCTTCCAGCAGAATGGCTGGGTGGCGGACGCCGGAAAGCACGCTGAAGCGGGCGCGCTTGATGCCGCGGTCAAAAGTGTTGGTGCCGAGTCGGCGCAGAATCGAGCCGTGGACGGAGGTGGCGAGCGCGATGTTGGCGGAGTCGTGGGCATTTCCTGCGCGGGACTGCAGGTCGGCTTCCTTGAAGTCGTGGTCGTAGTTCGGAATGCCGGGAGGAGAGAGGGTGAACGTCTCGATCCCTCGCGCCGTGCTGCCACCTGAGTTGAAATGGATACTGACGTAAATGGCGCTTTCCTTGATCGCGTTGGCGAAATTCACGCGCTCTTGCAGGGATAAGTAAAGGTTGCTGCGGCGGGTCATCACGACCTTGAAGCCCTTGGCTTCTAACTGGTTTTTCACCAGCGTGGCGACTTTGAAGTTGTAGCTCGCCTCGGTGCCAAAGGCGTTGGTCGCGCCGGGGTCCTTGCCGCCGTGACCGGGGTCCAGCACCACGGTGTGGAAATCATCGGCATTCTTGATGAAGCTCGGCCGCAGCACGGGATCAATCAGCTTCGAGAGATCGATGCGCGACACGTATACTTGATCGCCCACGGCGGTGATGGGGTGGCTGAAGATGAATTTCACCTCGTTCATCAGGCATTCATTGCCGCCGAGCTTGAGGGTCATTTTGACTTTTGAATTTTCCAGCAGCACCGTACCTGCGGATTGGGTCATATGGTCAAAGCGATAGAAGCGTTTGATGCTGTCGAGGGAGACATAGTCGCGACCTTCGATTTTAATCAAGTTCCAGCCAGTGGCGGGTGCGGCGGCCTGGATCCCAGCGCTTGTCAGCGCCCAAGCGGCCATGAGAGGCCGCCAAAAAGCGAACACTCGGCAGAATTTTTCGACTGGAAAAATAGTCGGCACAGGGATTGGCAGTTTGTACCAACTGGCGGGCGAAAGGCAACCGGATTTGTCTGACTCAAATGTTGCGTCGCCCCTGCATGGCGCGCATCAGCGTGAGGTCATCGGCATATTCCAAGCCGCCGCCGGCAGGCAGGCCTTGGGCGATCCGAGTGAGTTTGCAATTCCGGCCACGCAGCAACTCGGCCAGATAATTGGCGGTCGCCTCGCCTTCGACATCCGAGCCGAGCGCGAGGATCACTTCAAGTTCTGCGGGAGCGGACTCGATGCGCCGAAGCAGTGACGGAATGCGCAGGTCTTCCGGCGACACCCGGTCGAGCGGGGAAAGCTTTCCACCCAGGCAATGGTAGCGCCCGCGGAATGAGCCCGAGCGCTCGAGGGGAATGACATCCGTCGCTTGCTCGACGACACAGAGGATTTGATCATCGCGCGTCGGGTCGTCGCAGACATCGCAAACGGCATCCAAGGCGAAGAAGCCGCAAACCGGGCAGGGGCGGACGGTTTCCTTGGCGACGAGGATCGACTCGGCGAGGATGGGCGGGTTGGCCTTCGGGCTTTGCAGCAGCCAGACGGCGATGCGCTCGGCACTGCGCGGGCCGATGCCGGGCAGTCGCTTGAGTTCGCCGATGAGCGAGGTGACGGGGCTGGGAAAATCAACGCGTTTCATGGGATGGCTACGAGGACTGGGTTTGGCGAACTTCATCGCAGGGCATCAGGTGATTTCCCGCATAAACCATGGCGCAGGCCCCCGACCACAGCGCGGCAATCAAGGGGGCCGCCGTCTGCGGTACGTAGGCCGCCAGGCTAAGCACGGGCGTCCACGCCGCGACCACCACCAGCGTGGTGATCCATAAGACCACGCGCCGCCATGTCCCGCTCACTCCGAGAATGGAAAACGCGAGAGCAAATGCCACGATCATCGCGGCCAACCAGCCCGACCACGGGGGCAGCTCTCTGGATGGGCTGTGTGGCATGATCTGAATCAGCATTCGATTCACGCGATCGAGAATGCCCAGCAATCCCAGTCCCGCGACCAGGATGATCGATAGCGAGCCGATCGTTGCCGCGGCAATCAGCAAGTGACCGGCTGGGCGAGGGGTGGATGAGGGACTCAAGTTCATGAATGACGATGAAGGACGCGGTGAGATGAAACCCACAGCAGCAAACGATGCCTGCCTGCCGCTGTCAATCGGCACCATCCATGGCCCGGTATTTGAGAGAATGACTCAACGACGGAGCTGCGACTCGATGCGGGCGATGCTTTCCTTCAGCCCCGGTTCATCGCCCACCAAGCTGGCAACTTTTTTGCAGGCGTGGATCACGGTCCCATGGTCGCGACCGCCAAAGGCTTCGCCGATTTCCATGAGTGATCCCTTGGTCATCGTGCGGCTGAGGTACATGGCGACTTGACGCGGAAAGGCAATGCTGGCGGGCCGACGGCGGCTCGTCATGTCGGCCAGACGGACGTCGAAGTGCTCGGCGACGGCTTTCTGGATCGCGTCGATGCTGACTTGGCGGCTGGCTTCTTCGCGGATCAGGTCGCGGAGCAAATACTCGACTTTCTCCACCGTCACGCTTTCACCCGCTAGCGAGGCGAAAGTCGCGACTCGCATCAGGGCGCCTTCAAGACGGCGGACGTTGGTGCGGATTTTATCCGCCAGGAAATTCAGGACCGATTCATCGACACGGACTTTCCAATCGATCGTCTTTTTCTTGAGGATGGCCATCCGCGTTTCCATTTGGGGCGGCTGCATTTCGACAGTCAGGCCGCATTCGAAACGGGAGATTAGGCGCGGCTCCAGGCTCTTGATTTCACAAGCAGGTCGGTCGCAGGTCAGCACGACTTTGTTGCGACCGTCCAACAGGGTGTTGAAGGTGTGGAAAAACTCTTCCTGGGAGCGCTCTTTGCCGGCCAGAAACTGGACGTCGTCGATCAACAGCACGTCCGAGCTGCGGTAACGGCGGCGGAACTTTTCGATGTCGCCGCGGCGGATTGCATCAATGAACTCGTTGGTGAATTTTTCGCAGGTCAGGTAGATCACCCGCGTTCCTGGCTGGCGACGCAGCAGCTCATGGCCGATCGCCTGCATGAGGTGGGTCTTGCCGAGGCCTGAGCCACCATAGATGAAAAGAGGATTGTAGCCGACGCCGGATTTTTTGGCGACTGCTTCACAGGCGGCATGGGCGAACTGGCTATTAGAGCCGACGACAAAACTTGAGAAAGTGTGAGCGGGATTGAGTCCCGCGAGCTTGATGCGTTTCTCTAGCGCGTCGCCTTCCAGCTCGACGGCCCGGCTCGGCCGCAGTGAGTGGCTGACGGCGTTGGCACCGCCGCTTGCACTGGAATTTGCAGCCGCGCTTTCCTCGCTGACGATGATTCGGACTTCCCGGACCTCCTCGAAGACTCCCGTCACCGCCATCGTTAATTCCGGCAGGTAATTGGTTTCGATCCACACCTGATGGATTTCGCCTGGCACGGCAATGAGGCCGACGCCGTCCTCCGTGCCCAACCAATGTGCGGCACGAAACCAGCGCTGGAAGGCATCGTGGCTGACCATCGCACGCAGAGCTTTGCAGACTTCATCCCAACCGCCATTTGCGGGCGCAGAAATTTCCTGATCGCTCACTCTTGTCTGCGTCGCCGCTGATTCCATCGATGTTTGGTTTTTTAAAATTATTCTTCGTCACGTGATACGCACTCCCCCGAGTGGCGCAACGCAGCGAGGTGGGAAATCTGAATGGATTAAACGGGAGGGGGAAAAGTTTTTTTGAAATACCTAACAGATGCACGCGAGGGCTCGTATTCCACAGGCGTTCCACGGCAAATTTTTTTTAGAACTTGACCATCGGTTTGCTTCGCCTTCCCGAAGTATCAAGATCGCCGTCGTCAACAAATGGCCGGAGGATTCTAGAAAAAAACTCACTCACGTTTGAATCTCAGCGAGTCGAATCTTTTGCGGTGTTCCAAGTCGTCAACAGCCGAGAGGGATCGGTGTCGGAAGCGACTCAGTGCGGCGCATCGGTCGCCGTTTTTCGGGTCTTGAAGCAGAGTGCCACGGCGACCGTGGCGAGGGTGCCGGCCATGATCCGCCAAGGGAACTCGATCACGGGCATCCAGGCGAAGTTTGAATAAAGCGGCTGGCCCGCCACCATGCTCCACGCATCGTTGGGAAGGTTGCTGAGCCACGCTACAAACAGAATGCCTGAACTCATCGCGATGAGGTTACCCGTTTCGCTGCCCCGCGACTCGGTGAACAGCGCGACGATAAAAATCCCGAGCAATGACCCGTAGGTGTACCCAAAACTGCCGAGAATGATGCCGATGATGCTCAGGCCGGGATTGTGGGCTTTGACGAAGGCCGTAGCCAGCCCCACCGAAATCAGCACCAAGGCAAAGGCGACCGTGCTGAGCTTGATGACTCGCACCCGGGCATGGCTGTCTTCCGAAGTTTTAAACCAGCGGAAATGGAAGTCGCGCGAGTAGCTGGTGGCAAGGGAGTTCATCGCCGTGCCGAGCGATCCCATGGTGGTGGCTAAGACCCCCGCGATGACCAGGCCACGCAGGCCTCCAGGCATCACATCCACCACAAAGTAAGGGAAAATACGGGTGTTGTCTGGCCCTTTGGCAGTCATCGGCAGGGCGGGATCGTTCACCACATGGCCGTAGTATACCGAGAGAAGGATGCCGATGGTGATGACTGCGTAGGTGATCGGGATGTCGGCCAATCCCGAGAGAATCGTCGCCATGCCGCTTTGATGCTTATTTTTCGCGGTGAGCATCCGTTGCACCATGTCCTGATCGGTGCCGTGGGTGGCCAGGGTGACAAAAAGCGAGCCGAGTAAAGCGGCCCAAACCGTGAATTCGCTTTGCAGAACGCTCACAACCTCCCCCCAAACGGCGCCGTAGCTCTTCACAAATTCGGGATCGGCAGGAACATCTCCCTTCCATTCCCACAGCTTCAAATCGTGCGGTCCCGTCAGGTAGCTCTTTGCGCCTTCCCAGCCGCCGGGAATGTGGCCCAGCAGATACCAAACCGAAAATCCCAGCGCTCCAAACAGCACGGCGATTTGCAGCACATCGGTCCAAATCACCGCCTTGATTCCTCCGATCGCGGTGTATGCGGCGGTGAGCAGGCTGATGAGGACCAGTGCCCCGCCCGTGACCCAAAACTGCTCCCAGTTGCCCAGTGGCGTGGTGGGGTTGATCTGATTCCAAATCACGACCACCAGCAGCGTCGGCACCCACAGTCGCGAACCGCTGGCCAGCGAGCGAGTCACCAGGAAAATCACACTCGCCATGCTGCGCGTGCGCGGCCCGAAGCGGATCTCCAGAAACTCATAAATGCTCACCACGTTGTGTTTGTAAAACGCAGGAATAAACACCGCGCTGACTACCAACCGCGCCAGCAAATACCCAACCATCAGCTGGGCGTAAGTGTAGTTGCGGAGCCGGAATCCCTCCCCGGGCGTCCCAAAAAACGTTCCCGCGCTGATCTCGGAAGCCAAGATCGAGGCCAGCACCGCCCACCATGGGATGGATCGACCGCCCAGCGCAAAATCCGAGACGCTTTGATTGCGGCGGCTGAAATAGACGCCGATGCCGATGATGATCGCGAAATAAATTCCTACGATGAGAAAATCAAAGCCAACTGCTGACATGCAACGGATGCTAAGGCCCAAGTGCGCCGATCCAAGTCCGAAGTTTTGGCGCCGACTGCAGGCTCAGCGCTGCCACAGATAGACCCAGCGTTCGGAAGCCGCTTTGCCATTTTCGTCGAGCAGTTCGCAGGTCATGTCGATGTTCCCGAGGTCGGCAGGTGGCTCCAGCACAAAAAAGGCGCGCAGGACTTGCGGCATGTGGAGCAGTTGACCGCGGCCGATGCCACCCGGGAGGTCATCGACGTTTGGCATGCTGATGTCAGAGAGGCCGACGTGAATCACCTTCACCGATTGCTGGTTTACCGTGACGGAGGGTTTCAGCTTCGAGATGTCGTCCCACTTTGGATCGCCCACTTTCAACTCGGGCCGGAGGGGTTTGGCGAAATCGACGGTCATCAGCACCTGGTCGGGCCGCTGGACGGGGGTGCCGGAGCGGGTGGCGCGGACGGTGAAGAGGCCGGACGGTGCGGGATCGCGCATCCAGCGCAGGCGGTAGCGGAATTTCGTCGCTTTGCCGACTTCCAGCGCGGGCTGCGGTTCCCAGAGCAGGATCACATTGTCGTCGGTTTCATCCTTGGTTGGCATTTCGATGAGGTGGAGTTTGCCCAAGTCGAAGCCTTCTAACGGCTCCACGCGCACACTCGGGCGGTTGTGGTAGAGCGCCTCGGGGTCCTGATAGGAGGCGAACGAGCGGTCGCGCTGCAACAGTGACCACGAGCGGGGCTTTTCGAGGGTGAAAACACAGTGGCGGAACTGGTCCTTGCTGGTTTCTAACGGGCGATAGTGGAGGTTGCCGCTGCCCAGCTCCATCAACAGGCCGTCGCTATCGTGGACCTCGGGGCGGAAGTCGTAAGGCCGCGGGTGGGTGCCTTCGCCAAACCAGAACATGCTGGAAAACGGGGCGATTCCCAGCTGCTGCACGGGGCGGCGGAGGGTGATTTCAGCCTCGATGTCCATGACCGTTTCGGGGCCGGGGGTGATGCTGAATTGATAGGCGCCGGTGACGCTTTCGCTGTTCAGCAGGGCCCATGCCTTGAGGGTTTTGGAATCCTTGTCGGGCCGCTGCAGATTGAAGGACGAGAAGTCGGGGAACTCCTCGGCCACGCCCGGCAGGCCGCTGTTGATGGAAAGCCCGCGCGCCGAAAGTCCGTAGGGCGCATCCTTGGGGATCGCCCGGAAGTAGCTCGCACCCATGAATACGAGGAATTCGTCCATGTAGGTTTCCGTGTTCAAGTGCGTGCGCGCGCGCCAGCCGGCGTAGCCGGCCGGTGCCGGTGTGCCTGCTGGCACCTTTTGTTTGCCGTAATCAAACAGCTTTTGGTCAAACTTGAGCGGCTCGGATTTTCCTTCGCTCACTTCTTGGAGGGCGACGGTCTTTTTGGCGGTCCAGCCGGGGTGGAAGAAATCGATAGAGAACGGTGCCTTGGCCGCGCTCCACAAGCCGGAATCCATCTTGAAGCGGATGTCGCGGTGTTGGTCGTAGGTCAGGTTTTTCCAGAAATCTGCGAGGACTAGCTTCGGTTCGGCATAGGGCTTCGCGGCGATCGTTCGGGCCTGGGCACACAGCGAGGCGAACGAAAAATCCTCCGCCCGCACAAAACCGGCCGAAGATGCGAGGAGTGCCAGCGTGGGCAAAATGATGGAGGATCGGGTGGACATAGCGCCCGGAATTGATGACTCGCTCCGCGGCGGAACGCAAGTGCAGGCTGTGGGGGGTAAGAGGTGATCGGTCCGATCCGACGGATCTTCTTTCATTCCCGATGGTTGACCCCACCTAGCGCGGTTGCTAGCGTCCGCATTCCTTTCATGAGCGCCGCACCGAATTACAAAGACACGCTGACACTCCCGCAAACGACTTTCCCGATGCGGGGAGATCTGGTGCAGAACGAACCCGCCCGCCTCGCGCGCTGGGAATCCGACGGGCTCTACGAGAAAATCCTCGCCCGCCGCCGCGCGGCCAAGGCGCCGGAATTCAT
>CALPMD020000047.1 GCA_943324575.2 Akkermansia muciniphila | reverse complement strand
TGGAGGAAGCTGAGCTCGTATCCACTGTTAGGGTGGTCACTGCTAAGGTTGTCTGAGAAGAAAGCCAGATTGAGCGAGAGTGAGCCAGTCCATGCCGCGTCGAAGGTGATACTGAACTCGTCGGGCAGATGAAGATCCCGCGCAATGCTACCGGCGTCGCGGGATGTGAAGACGGAATTCTGATAAATCCATGCGGGCGTATCGCCGGATTGTTTCCAGCCGTCGAGCCCGTCAGGCCCGCGATAGATCAAATCCGGACACTCGGCGATTTGGATATCGGCGATCATCAGGCGATTGAACTTCATGCGGCCCGCGATGCGGGTATCCAACTCGACCACCGCCGAGCTAACCGACGCCAGTTGGCCGCGGACGATATCGCCGTTGGTGAGAGTGAGCGTGGCGAGATGTTTGCCGAGAGGGTCGATCTGCTCCGCGGACAGACTCATTTCGAGCACTTGCGGGAGGGTAAACGCCGTCGGTTTCTCGGGCGATGCCGCCTGCCAGATGAGTTGCTGTGGGGTGAGCGAGACGAGGCTACCCGCGCGGGAAGAACCGTCGGCCAGTTTCAGTTCATCCGCATGCGAGATGGCGAGGCAGACGACGAGAGGAAGAATCCATCGTGGAATGAATGGAGGCAGGCGCATCATTTTTCATAGATCGGCAGAAACCGATAGTTGAGGGCCAGCGATAGCAACGCGGCAGCCGTGTTGAATGACGATCCCTGGATGCCGGGAAATGAGCCATCAGCCGATTGGAGGGCCGCGAGGTAGCGGATGTTGCGGGTGTTCCATTCCATCCATGTCGCTTCGTCCGCGTGGAAGAGCGCTTGGGACATGTAGTACTCGAAATAAAACGGATAGAATCGGTCGCGGAAATCGAGGTTCTTTTTCAAATACTCGAGGCTCGCTTGATAGCTTTTGGAGCCGCGCTCCTTGGCCAGCGACTGGCAGAGTGAACCGATGGCGGTGAGGGTCGGCTTGCCCCCGGCGGCGGATGTGTAGCCATAGTTACCGTCGTTGCCGCAGCAGGTCGCGAGATAGGCCAGGCCTTTTTGAATCGACTCGTCGGGTACGGCCATGCCGACATTGCGGGCGGCAAAGAGCGCGACTAACTGGCAGCCGGTCACGGTCGTATCGGCATCGCGGCTGTCGGGCGTGTAGCGCCAAGCACCGAAGCGGTTTTTCTTCTGCGCACTGAGAATGAGCGCGACGGCTTTCCGGAGAGCGGGTGCGATATTGGGGTGATCGAGCGCACCGTAGGATTCGGCCAAGGCCTTGGTGGCAAAGGCGTGGTTGTACATGCTGCTGCCGATGTATCCGGTTTTCTCGTCTTGTTGCGTGAGGATGTAGTCGATGCCCGAGCGGATGGACTTGGCGTAGGGGCCGCTGTTTGGATCTTCGCCATGAGCCAGAAACGCCGCCACGCACAACCCGACCACCCCCGCCTCCGAACCGGCGCTATCCTTCCACGAGCCGTTGGCATCCTGCGATTCCGCGAGGTAGCGCAAGCCTCTCTGATAAATCAATTCGGTTTGGGCAGAGATCACATCCTCTTGGCGACTGAGCAAATCTTGCGCCCCTGCGCGAACGCTGCAGGCGATGATCAGAATCACTAGGAAATGGAGGCGCAATGGAGACATGAGGGTTTTCACTTCAGCTGCTGTTCGGCAGCCCGGTTGTATGCGTCGAGCGCGGCCCTGAATTCTTCCGGCATGGCACGCCCCGCAGTGCCGCTGGACTTGGGCACGCGACGGGCGACGGTCTTGCCACCGTCGGCTGCGGGATGGGCCGCGCCAGGCGGCGAAGTTTCCGAACCGGGCGCGCCAGACTCGTTAGGCTTTGCGCCTTTGGCCAATGAATCGGCGGCGGGCTTTTGGCCCATCATGCGCTCCAGCATATCCATCATCGCGCCGCCGGCAGGTCCTCCGCCTTGCGCTTGTTGCTGCTGTTGGGCGGCATTATGGATTTTTTCGATGATCTCGGTCTGGGCGGCAATGGTCTCGCCGCCGGTATTGGATTGCGCCAACTGTTCGGTGGCTTCGTCCATGGTCTGCTTCACCTGACGCAGCAGATCGATGACCTGCGGGATCGATTGTTCGAGGGTGAGTTGTTGGACGTCGGCGGAGAGTTCATCCTGATGATCGGCCAGCGTGACTGAGCCATCGCGGCGTTGTTTTTCGGGTAAGGGATCGAGCGCGCGGGTTTGCGCACGCAGGTCTTGTTCGGATTGGACGAGTTTCATCACCCGCAGCATGAACTCAAAGTCTTCATCCTCGGGACTCTGGCTGCCGGGACCGCCAGCGCCCGCGGCGGGTGGGGCGACCGCGCCCTCAAGCGTCTTGGCCCAGGCCGCGAGTTGATCCGCCCATTTCCGAGCCGACTCGGTGGCGACGAAGCTGTGGTTGGCGAGCAGTTGCGTGCGGATTTCCTCAAGGCCGACGTCGATCTGCGAAGTGCGCATCTGGTCGAGGATTTGCTTGAAGAGCTCTGTCTTGGTGCGCGCCGAATAGTGAACCAAGTCTTCTTGGAGCCAACGCACGTCGGAGGCGATGTTGGCCTGTTGGTTGATCGCTTCGCTGAGATGCCGTTGGTCGGCGGGATCGAGCTTGGAGCGGCGAATGCCGAGGATGCGGGCGTAGCCGTCGATCAAGGCGGTGGCGATGCCGGACTCATCCGCCGCCGCTTTTTTCAAGCGACTGACGAAGGTGCCTGCCTCAAACTGACGGTCGGCATCGTTAGCCTTGGCGATGGCTTGCTGCATTTTTTCGACGGCGGCTTCTTGGGCCTGGACGGCCGCGGCCAGATCGCTGACGGCTTGTGCGGCCGTGTTGGAACGTTGCTGTGCGTCGGCGAGTTTCTCCTGAACCTTGAGCAGGTCTTGTTGGGAGAGTTCTTGCATCGACTTGAGCGAGCCCGCCATTTTCTGGAGCGTGTTCTTTTCGATATGGCCATTGCGGGCCGCATCTTTCATGAGCTGCTCCATGCGTTCGGTGAGTTCGGACATGCTGCGCTTGCTCTCGGCAGACGCCTGTTCCTGGCCTTGCAGGCGCTTGGTGTTAGAGTCTTGTTGAAGTTGTTCGCCAGTCAGACGCTGGAGGCGTTGGTTTTCGTCGAGCAGGCCGGTCTCGCGCCGCGCGAGATCCTCGAACTCGGTGATCGTGCGGTCCAAGCGGGTCTTGAGCAGTTGCGCGTGTTCATCGCGCGTAAGTACGTAGAGAATGATCGGCTCGGAATAGACGCGACCGTGGGTGGCGGAGAAGTCCTCGCTGTAGCCACGCAGGGTGATCTTTTGCGGGGTGATCCCAAAGGCGGCGGGAGCAAATGAGGCTCGGTGAACCAAGCGCCGTGTCTCGGGTTGTCCCTGCCCAAGCCGGATCGCGCCCTTGGCAGCCGCCTTACTGCCCGGTCGCGAGGGCTCGCCCGTCCATTCCACGCCGCTGCATTTCAAGCCGTAATCATCCTCGGCCAAGACTTCAAAATCGACCGTCTCATCGGCCAGCATCACTTGTTGGCGGTCGATACCTTGGAGGTAACACGTCGGTGGCGCATCAGGCGCGGCATCAACGCGCAGACGGAAGCCCCCTGCCCCGTCGATCCCGAGTTGATCCTGCCAGGCAATGGGAATTTCAAAAGGCACCGCACCGACGTCGAGGGTCGGGGTGGTGGCCGTACGGTTTTGGATGAGCAAAGCACCGCGGTTGGCGACGAAGGGAGCGGAGCTCAGCGGTCGCGTGGGTCCGAAGTCGGCACCTGCCAGTGGCCGATTGAGCGTGAGCTGAATCTGGATGCGACTGCCCGCCACCGCGTGAATGGCGCCCGTATTGAGATTGACGGTCTTGTCGGCGATTTGCAGCGCGGGGGGAAAGCTCAGCGTAGCGAAGGCGGATTCGATGACGGGTCGTGTAACAGGAAGCACGCGCAAGGCGTGTTGCAGATCGCCCACGCGAAAGCTGAGAGCTACGGGTTCCTGCAGGCCGGGAAAGGTGAAGCGATAGCGATCCGTGGCGAGTGCGGCGGAGATGTTGGATCGCTCACCGTAGCGGACTGATGCCAAAGCCGGGTGCCGCTCGGAATTTTTAGCAAGCTGCAGGGTGACATCGAAGGCTTCGCCAAGCGGCACGGAGAGAGCCAAAGGCGGGTTTTCAAGTCGGACAAAGGTGTATCGCTCGGTTTGGGACAAGGGAAGCAGCCAGCGATGGAGTGCATTGAATCCAGCCCGCGGTGACAGCGCAACTGCGGTGAAGGCCAGCGCGACAAGGCCGAGGGCAGCCCACGCCCAGCGCGAATGGCGGGAAGGTGGCAGAGCATCTTCGAGTCTGCGCTGGCTCGCTTCCATGGCGACAGCCGCCATCGCCGCTTCGCGCAGGCGGGGCGAGAGCGAGTCGGCACGCTCTGGCTGGTTTTGCAGTTCGATGACGCCTAACAAGCGATCGCCGAGTCCCGGAAATCGGCGGGCGATCAAGCGCGCGAGTTGGGTTTCCCGGCGTTGCCGCCAGACCCAGCGGTGCAGCCAGTAGGGCGCAAATCCGCCAAAGCCCGAGACACCAAGAACCAAGATCCCCAGCCGCAGCCAGTCCGGTGTCTGCCACGCCCGATCCAAGCCATACACGAAGAAAAAGGAGACCAGCAGGCCGATGATGCCGGCGGCTGTTGCCTCGAGGATTTTCACCCGCCAGAGATGACGCCGGAGCGCGTCGAGCTGAAGCCGGAGGGCTTCGGGCATGACGACTTGTGGCGTGGGCGGAATGGATGGGCTGACCATATGGGTGACCGACTTCTCGATCCGTCAGTGGATGAGTGAAGTTTCCAAACGAGACGGGCAAGTTCCAGCGTATTCTTACGCAGACAGGTGGGAGTTAGAAGGTCCCCTCAGATCTCACGCTCGGCGAGCTGCTCGTGAATGCGCCGCAGCAGTTGCTCGGTGAGCGGCATGGCGACTCCCGCAGCTCTGGCTCGTCGCAGCGGTTCAGCCCAGATGGGTCCGACCTCCACCTCGCGGCCTTCGACAAAATCGATCATGCTGGAAGTCCGGTACGGGCCCATGGGGCGGGTGCGCTCGATGTGGAAGTCGATGAGATCCTCGCTCAAATCAAGCCCCAATGCCTGAGCAGTCGCGACGACCTCCCCCATCAGCGCGCGCAGCTTCGCTTCCCCCTGCGGGGTGGCGAGGAGGCGGTCGGTGGTCACGCCACCATCCGCGACGGAGAGTCCGTTGAAGGGGATGTTCCAAACGAGTTTGTCCCACTGGGCCTTGGCTAAATTATCCACGGCGACAGCTTGAATTTTCGCGGCCTTGAAGCGGCGCTCCAATTCCGCAGCCCGGCCGGTGCCGTCTGGCTGCCATTCGCCCAGCGAAACCCTGCCGCCTGCGGAATGAACCACCTGACCGGGCGCGCTGCGGTTGATGCACACAAAACAGAGCCCGCCGAGTACACGCCCGGGCCCGACGATGGCCGCGAGACTTTCGCAGTTTCCGAGGCCGTTCTGCAGGGTCAGGACTTGCGTGTTGGCGTGCAGCAATGGTGGCAAAACAGCAGCCAGTTGGTCGTTGGACGTTGCCTTCCACGCGACAATGACGAGATCGACCGGGCCGATTTCAGCAGCGCTGCGATACGCCTTCACCTGCGGCAGATCGAGATCGCCGTGAACGCTGGCGACTTTTAATCCGTCACGAGAAATCGCGGCGAAGTCGGAGCGCAGGAGAAAGCGAACATCCTCCCCCGCCGCAGCGAGCCGCGCGCCGTAGTAAAGACCCACGGCGCCCGAGCCAACGATCGCAACGCTTTGGTAGGTCCAATTCACGGCCGCAGTTGACTTCGATCGTCAACGAACCGCAAGCAGGATCAAGCGCGTGATGCAGGACCGCGACGATTGTTGCGGCCGGAAGCGTTGCTGTAATCGCGGCCTGCGCCACCATTGCCACCGCGATTTCCGCCACCACCACCCCGGTTCCCACCGCCGCCTTGGCGACCGCGATTGCCACCGCCTTGGACCATGCCGCCGCCGGTGCGCATCCGCAGATGGCGATCGGCCAGGCTCTCGTCGTGCCACGCGTGGTCATCCCAACGCGGAACGGGCATCTTGATGACTTTTTCGATTTCCCGGAGGAATTCGCGCTCGTCTTCCGCGCAGAACGAAACCGCGCGGCCTTCGGCACCCGCACGACCGGTACGGCCGATGCGGTGAACGTAGGCTTCCGGTTCGTTCGGCAGGTCGAAGTTCACGACCAGTCCGACGTCTTTCACGTCGACTCCGCGGGCCGCAACATCCGTCGCAACGAGTACGGGCGTGAGGCCCTTTTTGAATTTCTCCAGCGCCTTTTCGCGCTGCGCCTGGGACTTGTTGCCGTGGATGGCATCGGCGGGGAAGCCGGCTTCGCACAGACTTTTCGCCAGCTTGTTCGCGCCGTGTTTGGTGCGGCTGAAAACGATGGTGAGTTTACCGCTGGTCGCAGCTGCTTGGCCGCGGAGCAGTTGCTCCAGCAGAGGGCGCTTGTTGTCGCGGTCTACAAAGCAGACTTGATGCTCGATGCGCTCGGCCGTTGTCGTGCCGGGATCGATCGTGACGCGGGCGGGGTTGCGCAAAATCGTTTGTGCGAGCTCGACGATGTTCGGCGCAAGAGTCGCGGAAAAGAACAGCGATTGGCGGTTCGGCGGCAGCAGCGAAACAATCCGCTTCACGTCGCGGGCGAAGCCCATGTCGAGCATCCGGTCGACTTCGTCCAAGACGAAAAACTCAACTTCGGACAAATCGACAGCGCGTTGATCGATCAGATCGAGCAAACGTCCCGGGGTAGCCACCAGCACGTCCACGCCACCGCGCATCGCGGAGACTTGGGGATTCTGGCCGACGCCGCCGTAGATCAGCGTTTGCTTGAAGCGGACGTGTTGGCCATAGGTGCTGAAGCTTTTGCCCACTTGGCCCGCCAGCTCGCGGGTCGGTGCCAGCACCAGCGTGCGGCAGGTCCGCGGGCGGATTTGGCGCGGGCGCTCGTGGATCGCATGGAGGATCGGCAGCGCAAAACTCGCGGTCTTACCGGTGCCTGTCTGCGCGCAGCCGAGCAAATCGCGACCGAGCAAGAGCAGAGGAATTGCCTGTGCCTGGACAGGCGAGGGCGTGTTATAGTTCAGTTCGCGCAAAACGCGTTGGAGGGGCGCAGCCAATGGCAACGCCTCGAATTCAGTCGGGGTCATGTTGGTAGATTGCCTGCCCAATCCAATAGAGGCGGCAGGCGGTGTCGATGAGCGGTTGGAGTAACCTCAAACAATCTCTCATCGATGAAGACCGGAAAAGGGTGGAGCCATTCAATCGACTCCGACCTGCAACAAGTGGCAGGCGTCCCGAAGTGGATACCGCATCTCTCTGGAACTGCAAGTTTTATTCGTTGCTGCTTTGCGGATAGCAAAAAGCCTTAACCCGCGAGGATTAAGGCTTAAGAATGGCTCCGGCGGTAGGGATCGAACCTACGACCTAGTGATTAACAGTCACCCGCTCTGCCGCTGAGCTACACCGGATAGTGCGTCCTTGCAGACGCGGGCGGACCTTGGGATCTGGACTCGACTTGTGGCAAGGCAAAAATACTCCTTCAGTCAAAAAATCCGCAGGCGGGGCGAATTGGCGGCGATAGCACAAGCCCCGCCCCCGACTACAAGATCGGACGATCCGACACCCACTGGATGACCATGTCAAACTCGGTGAGGAATCGAGGCCCCGCGCCATCCATATCATGTGGGACGCTGGGAATTTCCACGACTTTGTGCGGCGTGGCAGCATCCATCGACCGAATCCATTGGGTTGTCATTTGGGAAATCTAACTTCCCTGCACAGAGCCAGTCGAAATCGGAATGGCCTCGCAGACCTGCCGCCAACCCGCGAAGTTCCACTTGTTGGGAAACCCACTGCATTGATCCGGTTTGACCGGATGGATGCGGCAGGC
>CALPMD020000046.1 GCA_943324575.2 Akkermansia muciniphila | reverse complement strand
GAGCGATGGCAATCCCGGGAGAGGCAGGAATCCCCTCGTAGATTATTTCTTGCTCCGCTCCGGTCTCAGGCATTGTCTAGTGAAAGAGTAGCTCAAGCTCAGGCTAGGATTCAAGCCGCAATTTCCGCCCCGTCAGCCGCAACTCGCGATTGCGTTTTTCAAATCCGGCTGCAAGGTTCATTCAAATGAAAGCAATCACCCAGCTCCTCACCGCCGCATCCGCCACTCTCTTCGCTGGCAGTGCCATCGCTGAAACCCTCGCCATCGGTGCCCCGCTGCCCACCGTAGAGCAAAAAAACCAAGACGGCCAGCCCATCAAACTCGCCGAAGCCGGCGCCAAAGGCTACACCTTGGTGTACTTTTATCCCAAAGCCGACACCCCCGGCTGCACCAAACAGGCCTGCAGCCTGCGCGACTCCTACGCCGCCCTCACCGACAAAGGCGTCAAAATCTTCGGCGTCAGCGCCGACAAGGTCGGCTCCCAGAAAACCTTCAAGGATAAATACAAACTCCCCTTCGACCTCCTCGCCGATGCCGACGGCAAAGTCATCGCCGCCTTCGGAGTCCCCACCACCCTCGGCTTCGCCAAGCGCCAAGCCTTCCTCTTCAAGGACGGCAAACTCGTTTGGAGCGACCTAAGCGCCTCCACAGAAAAGCAAGCCGAAGACGTCATCAAGTTCCTCGCCACCCCGTGAACTAAGCAAAGCCGCCGGCCAGTTGCACTCCCTATAAGTCCTATAGGACCTATAGGACCTAGAATCTCCTTCACACAGGAGCTAGTTCCTCGCGCTTCGGGATCACTTCCCTAAGGGATTCGAGGAATTTATCATAGTTCACCAACTCCATGCGACCATCGTGGTGCTCGATGATGGCCGTCAAACTCTCGACCCAGTCGCCGGAGTTGAGGTAGTGGGTCTCGCCCACCTGCTTGTCTTCGGGCGTGTGAATGTGGCCACAGATGATGCCATCACATTTTTTGTGGCGGGCCAATTCCTGCAACAACTCTTCGTAGCGATCCACAAAGCTCACCGCCGATTTCACCTTGGCCTTCACCAGCTTGCTGAAGGAGAAGTACTCCTTGCCGCGCATGGATCGGTAGAGGTTGTAAACCCGGTTCACGCCTAACAGGAAATCATAACCGACCGCGCCAAGCGAGGCGATCCACTTGTGGTTGGTCGAGACGCTGTCAAACCCGTCGCCATGAACGACCAAGTAGCGCTTACCCGTCTGGGTCGTATGGATGTGCTCTTTGGTGAACTTTAGCCTGCCGAAGGCCAGCGGCAAAAAGCGCTCCAGAATATCATCGTGATTGCCCCGCAGGTAGATGACTTCCATGTCGTCGCGCTCCATCATCTTGAGCACTTTGCGGATCACGCGACTGTGGCGGGCGCTCCATTTGGTACCTCGCTTCAGCGCCCAACCGTCGATGATGTCGCCATTGAGGACGAGCTTGTCGCAACGAATGTGCTTGAGGAAGTTGACCACCTCATCCGCCTTGCTATCGACGGTGCCGAGGTGGATGTCTGATAAGAAGACCGTTTTGCAGTGATACTTTGGCCGCTTGGCGAGATTGCGTGATGGGGGCGGCGTGACCGCAATCGACTGCAGACGGGATTCAAACTCGCTGACGACTTGATCCCAACTGAGCACCTGGGCGGTCTCGCGGGCGGCACGCCGCAGGGCATGATCGGGCCGCAGCGCGAGCGCGGCGACGGCGTGCTTTAAAAAGCCCGCCACATCCCCTTTCGGGGCGGTAAATCCGTTTTCACCCGAGCGCACCTGCTGGGCGGCGCAGGCGTAATCATAGCTCACCGTCGCCAGTCCGCTGGCCATACCTTCTAGCATCACATTGCCGAAAGTTTCGGTTTCGCTGGGAAAGAGTAGGACATCGGCCGAGGCATAATAGCGGGCAAGCTCTTCCCCGCGGCGGACCCCCGCAAAGTGAACCCAGCGATATTTTTCCGCCAACTTTTCGCGCAACGGGCCGTCGCCCACCACCACGCACTGCACATCGGGCACCGCCTGGCGCATCTGCGCGAAGGCCTCCATCACGAGGTCGAAATTTTTCTCCGCCGCCACCCGTCCCACCACCAGCGCAACGGAAACATTGGGCCGTGCGCCCCATGATGCACGTAGCACCTCACACCGTTTTTCCGGATGGAACAACGCCGAGTCCACTCCGCGACCGAGTCGATAGACATTTGGCAAGCCATCGGACAAAAGCTGATCCACCACTTCTTGGGAAGGGGTGAGCGTGCAGTTGGCGCGCTGATGAAAACGCTTGAGATACGCCATCGCAATCGGCCGCAGACCACCCACTCCGTACTGCTGCATGTACTGGTGAAAATTGGTATGAAAGCCACTGGCCACGGGAATCCCCAAAGCATTGGCCGCCTTCAGCGCGGACTTGCCCAAGGGGCTTTCCGTGGCGACATAGATGACGTCGGGCCGCTTTTTCAGCCAACGGTTCCGCAGCATGAAGGGCCCGGGCAGCCCGATACGAACCTCCTTGTAACCCGGCAATGGCACTGCGGACGTAGCGGTCTCCCCCACCTCGGCAAAATCACCGGTGTGGATGACATGAATGCGATGGCCGCGCAATTTAAGGCCTTTACTCAAGTGCCCTAAAGTCATGGCCACCCCATTCACATCCGGGGAGAAAGTATCCGTCACTATGTCGATTTTCATGAACCGCAGAAGGCTAAAAAACCTTCAGCCGTGATCCCACCAGATCACCCTCCCTCCGACATGAGTAATTCTGTGACAAATTCGCCACAAAGCCACGGAGAACCCGCCCCCACATTTCTGCGATTCCGCGCTCGCCACCCCGCGCTTCACACTTCTTCATTCGCCAGTGACTGCGACACAGCCTTTCAACATCCTGCCGCGCCCCGCGCTGGCGGGAGAATTCGTGCCGGCCGATTACTTCCGTAAATTGGAGCGAGAGGAAATTTGCCGCGGGCAGCGCCCGTTGGAGGTCGATCTGGGCTGCGGCGACGGCGCATTCCTGTTAGGGATGGCGCAAGAGTATCCGGAGCGTGATTTCGTAGGAGTCGAACGCTTGCTCGGTCGCGTGCGCAAAGTCTGTAAAAAGATCACCCGCCGCCATCTGGAAAACGCCCGCGTCCTCCGCTTGGAAAGCGGGTATACCACCGAATGGCTACTACCCGAAGCCGCCGTCTCGCGACTGCATCTGCTGTGCCCCGATCCGTGGCCGAAGCTGCGCCACCACCGGCGGCGTTTGGTGCAGTTAGATTTTCTGGAAGCCGTGCGACAGGTGCTCGTGCCGGGTGGCGAGTTCCTCTTCATGACCGACCACGAGGAATACTTCCAATGGGCGGAAAACAAGGTCGCTGAATACGGAAAGTTCGAGCGACTCGAATGGACTGAGGACTCGTTCTTCTACCCAAAGACGGACTTCCAACAGCTGTGGGAAAGCGAGGGCAAGTCGATGTGGCGGATGCGCTGCCGCAAGCCGATGGAATGAACGACGAAGGAGACGGAGGATTGGAAAGACGAGTTTCGATCGTTGAGGCCTTGCTTGCTAACGGCGATTAAGAACCTTCACCGAATGATCCACAAAGCCTTCCAGCTTTAGATTTCCCGCCTCGTCGACGACGATGCTAACGCCGCCGGATTCGCCTTGGTGGATGACGTGGATACCGCAGGATCGCCAGTAGTCAACCGTCTCCGGCTTGAGTTTTTCCGAGACGGGAGAGTCGGCATGGGAGGCGATAATGATTCGCGGATTGACCGCATCGAGAAAGGCATCGCCGAGACTCGGATCGTGACGATGGTGACCGGCGATGATGACATCCGCAGTTAGATCCTTGTGGGCAGCGAGCAGTTGAGTCTCGGTGTCGATGCCGGCATCGCTGGTGAAGAGCATCTTCCAACCGCGCCAGTGAAGCCTGAAGATCGCAACGCGGTCGTCCGCATTGGCGTTTTTATTACTCCCATCTGGGACGTGGAGAACCTCGAGACGCGCACCGTCGGGCATGGGCAACTCACCGAAGTCTGCGGCCTGCAGCGTTTGGATTCCCGCGTGCGGGGCCTCTTTGATCCATGCCTGATAAACGCGGCTGCGGGCTCGTTCGACAGGCAAGAGAACCTGGCGGATTGGAAATGTCGCCCACACGGCAGCGCCGCCGCCGAGATGACCGCCATCGGCATGACTCAAGACGACCGAGTCGGGATAAATCCCCAACCGTTGGAGAGACGGTGCAACATGGTACTTGAAGCTGGTGCGGTCCGCACAATCGAGCAGGACAGCACCGCGTTCGCCGCCAGAAAAGCAGGCCGCGCCAGCGCCGCGATCCAGATCATAGACGAGCAAACAAGGCGGGCGACTCTTCCTCCACAAAAAATGACCGCCAGGGATTTCCGCGAATTTCTGTACCGTTAGAACACAGGCATCGGCCACATAGCCGTTCATCCGATTCACCCACCGCGCAGCCGGCGGCAGCACGGGATAGAGCGAGGCTGACAACAAGGCCACGCTGAGCAAAACGAAGACCAAAGGCGTGAAAAACACGCCTGCTACTACGGATACCGGAGTGAACAAACCAAAATGATAGAGTGTCAGCGGTGTCGATCCAATCCCAGCCACAACCGAAATGCCGAGACACTGGGCGAGCTTCATGCGCAACCACAGCCACGATCTTTGCCAACGACTCAACAGGAGCGGCGGCACATACATCGGCGGCTTAGCAATCCATGAAAAAAGCCTCGTTCCCCAGTCCCCGCCAATGGCGATGGCCGCCACCACCCCGTATGACAGCTGCACCCCCGGTTGGAAAATCAAACTGCCATCCCACAGCACCGCCACGAATAATACCGCACCAAGCGCATTCAACAAATCCGGTCGCCGACGCGAGACAAAGGCCCCTAGAAACACGGCGGCCATCCATGCGGATCGCTCGGCTGGCGGGCTGTTTCCCGTGAGCCACGTGTAGCCAAAGATCATGGGCAGCAAGACCAGCACCGCCTGCCGCCGCGGCATGCCTGTTAGGCTAAGAACGAACCATGCGATACTTCCCACAAGCGTCACATGAAGCCCGCTGACGGAAAAGGCGTGCAAGGTGCCGCTGTCGCGAAAGGCCGCAATCAACTCTTGCGCATCCGACGGGGTTTCGCCGATGACGACTGCACGAATCACGATCGCTGCCTGGGAATCTTCCGCCAATCCGGCAGTGACAGCGCTACGAAATCCTCGCCGAAACTTGGCGGCAAACGCCGCCCAATCGCCAGTGACGGTTTCACCATTGACCCAGCCCGCATGGAAAACCGCGACCACGCCCAGACCACGCAGCCAAGCGGAGCGATCGAACTCGCCTGGATTTCGCGGTGGCGGCAGTGGGCCAAAGGTGCCGCTAGCCTTCACCACCGAGCCCGCGACCGGTGCTACTCCCCGACCTTCCCACCAGACTTTCGCCCCTGCATGGCTCCCGCTCAGCAAAACCGCCGGAACTGACCAACTCTTTCCGTAGGGCCTTGCATCCTTGAGCACCCGGCCCTGCATTTCAGCACCTGCGGATTCTAACAATTGCCGCTCGTTTGTCTTCCTTGTCTCAAGGCGCCAAGTGAATGCGCCCACCGCCAATGCGCCACCACAGATCCAGGCGAGCCCGGTGCGCCAGCCACTCAAGCAGCCGCCTAACAAGCCAAACCCCAAGACCAGTCCCAGGCCTGCCGCCAGCCATTGATCGGCGACACCCACACCGACGGAAGCGACGATGGATAGCGCGAAAAGCGGGTGCCGTCGGCAAAACGCAGCGAAGCACGCGCACTTGCCGAGTCGCAGTTTAAACATCGCGCAAATTCTGTGGGGGGGTGACAGAGGCTACTGTGGAATGATTGCGTCTAACTTAGGTCGACCGCGTCGGGTTTATCAGCGGCTTTTTGACGCAATCGCTCCGAGAACTCGGCCTCCTCGGCCACCAATTTCGCGGCTTCGTCAATCACTGGCTCGCTTGCTGCCTCCACCGCTGGACTCTTACTTAGCTCTCCGCGACTCCATACGTGAAGCTTGTGATGGGCATTACCCGAGTGGCGCGTGTCGGGGAATTGTTCGATCACATGATTCATGATCGCCACAGCAGCCGCGCGGTCGCCTTGTGCCCCGTAGTAAAGATCAGCTAGGCGAAAAAGGAAATAACAGGCATCCTCCATCGGCCATTCTTGTTGGTCCAATGCATGCTGCAGCGTCTCGATCGCCGCCGCGGGATCGGCGAGGTACACCTCTTGGATTTTGCCGATCTCCATCCATGGCAAACGGTTGAGCGGTTCTGCGCGAGCGCACTCTTTGAATGATTCGATCGCGCGTTGATATTCCCCTTGCGCAACCAGCGATCGAGCATCGCGCATGAAATCTTTTTCCAACACCTCCGCGCTGTCGAAAATCGAATGGGACACCCGCTGGGCGAAAAACGGCAGGACGTAAATTACAAAGAATACCCCGATGACGCCTGCATTCAGAAAAGTGAGTAAAATCCCCTGGAAAGTTCTTTCACCCTCCATTCCCTGCAAGGCATCGCGCAATTTCGGCACCACGTCCTCAGGATCCCCCTTGTCCTCTGCCAGTTGAATCTGGTGAGTGATGGCGTCCATTTTTTTGCCGCTATTCGCGAAAATGATCCAACTAGCCCCCAAGACCAGCGGTAGAATCCAACACAGGATCGATTTGTTCATTTCCGATAATTGTCACAGCGGAGAGCCGCGGAAAGCAAAATCGGGCGGATCTCAAAGGCGGCGGGCATTGCGGCCTTCATCGATCAGCTTCCAGAAATGCTTCGAACCCGCTAGCGCCTCGTCCTCGGCCAGCGGCATCTTCGAGCGGAACTTGAAATCGGAAAACGTACCCTTGTGCAGCACACGGTGCACCACCACCGCCGCGTCCTTGATCTCGAAATAGAAGCGAAAGTCCTTGGCCCGGAAGCGGTACAAAACCGTGCCGTCGCGATCAATTTTACCAAAGCGATCTTCGTTCAAGTTCGCCAAGTCGCCCTCGCTCACCTTGAACTCCTCCAATAACTCCAATTGCTCAAGAGTATCCAAAGCCGAAAGCTCTGCAGCACTGATTTCATTAAAAACGATCTGAAACACGACGCGATGTTAGCGGCGGCTGACCGATTTGCCAGACTCAAGTTCTGGGGGTTTTGCTTGGCTTTTTTAAGATCAATCGAAACGCGGAGATGCGTTGGAATTTAGCCGCAAAAAGGCGCAAAATAGGCGCAAAAATTGGAGAGGCTCCGCCCCATCCCTCAACGATGCATCTCCCGCCATGCCTCGGTCTTCCTTTTTGCGTTTTCTTGAGCTTTTTTGCGGCTAATCTTCTCGCGCGTTTTGCTTAAAACCACCTCATCAGGCGCTGTTCTTGCAGTTCCGACCGTTGCTGGCTACGGATGGGGCGATGCCGCTGCTGACGAAAGACTTTGACTACCACCTGCCGGAGGAATTGATCGCCGCGCGGCCCTTGGCCGAGCGCTCGGCCTCGCGGATGCTGGTGGTGCACAGGGACAGCGGCCGGATCGAACACCGGATGTTCTGCGATTTTCCGGAATACCTGCGGCCCGACGATTTGCTGGTCCTAAACGACACCAAGGTCATCCCCGCGCGGGTGTTCTCCGACGACGGTAAAACCGAGCTGCTCTGCCTCGATCGGCTTTCCCCGCTGGAATGGCGCTGCCTCGTCCGGCCCGGCAAGCGCATGAAAATCGGCCGCACGGTCAGTGTCGGCGGAATCTCGGGACTCGTGACCGATGTTTTTGAAAACGGCGACCGCCTCGTCCGCTGGAACAGCCACGTCGATCTGCACCAACACGGCCACCTCGCGCTGCCGCACTACATGGGCCGCGACGACGAACTCGCCGACCTCGAACGCTACCAAACCGTCTTTGCCCGCGAAGAAGGTGCCATCGCCGCGCCGACCGCGGGGCTGCAT
>CALPMD020000045.1 GCA_943324575.2 Akkermansia muciniphila | reverse complement strand
GATTTGGATGCCAGCCTTGGTTAGTGAATCCCAGACTTTGAGCAGGCGTTCGAGAGGGATGTTGCGGTCCGCTTCGAGTTCAAGTTTGCGCCCGGGATTTTGTTTCTGATAGGCGGCGAGATAGGATTCTAGCAAGCCATCGGGTACTGCGAGTGAGTCGAGTGTGATATGGCCACTGGCATCAAGAGCGATGGTCGAGCGCACGTCGGCCACGGTGTCGGATGGGATTTCGTGAACGGTCGGCAGCTGGATGTGTAATACATCCCGTGGCTTTTTAAAGGCGGTTGAAACGATGAAAAAAACGAGCAGCACAAAAAGGATGTCGATCATCGGAATGACCGCGACTTGGCTGCGTGTGGTTTTGGGGCGATGGAAACGCATGGTAGGTCAGGCGTTTGTGTTGGTTTTTTCGAAGGCGGAGGAAAGATGCGAGAGCAAGGATTCCATTCGGGCAGTTAGCATTTCGATACGACGGATGAAGTAGCCGTGGGCAATGACGCAGGGAACCGCAATCGCAAGGCCGAAAATGGTGGTGGTGAGCGCTTCGGCGATGCCGCGGGCGATGGCGAGGTGGTCGGAGTTGTCCCCCAGGCCTTGGAAAATCTGGACGAGTCCCGAGGCGGTACCTAAAAGACCGAGCAGCGGCGCGATGGTAATAATGGTATCGAGAATCGAGATGCCTGAGTGCATATAGAGGACCTCTTCGCGGGCGGTAGACTCAACCGCGTGGGTGATTTCACTGCGCGATTTACCGCGATGTTTCAGCGCCACGGTAGCGAGACGGGCGAGAGTACTTGGTCCGCCTTCCCATTTCCGGAGCAGAGTTACTGCTTGGACTTCGGCAATAGGCTGCGGGATTTGAGAAACTTCAAGTGCTAGCGCTGTGGGGATGATGCGACTGCTGGATAGCGATAGGAATTTATAAACGATAGCCATCATCCCAACGATCGAGGTGATGCCTAGCGGGATCATAAAAATGCCGCCTTTGTTGAGAAAGTCCCAAGCGACGCTGAGGCCGCCGGATTCATTGCTGGCGAGTATTTGGCTGAGATGTTGAGTCATGATGGTTTGTTAGAAGTAGAAGTTGAAAATAAGTTCGAGCGGTTCTTTGGCGAATTCTTTTTTTAAGACTGCGGGCATGGCGGGAATCTCGGCGTCGCGGATCGCGTTCAGGGTAAATCCTTTTTGCACTTCACCCGTTTCCATTTCGCCGACAAACTGGACGGTGCGAACGTGGCCGTTAGGCTCGACGAAGAACCGCACGGTTAGGAATCCCGGCGTGATAAAATCCCGGTGCCGAACGCAGTTGCGCTGCCATTCCTGTTCGACGGCGCGACTGACGAGGGCCTGGAAGCGACCGAGTGGCGAATCTGCGACATCGAGCGCGCTGCGGCCTGTGCGCGAGATCGAGCCAACCATGGCGGTCTTGCGCTGGAATCCCTTGGCTTCGGGAGTTGGGGGAGGCTTCACCACTGGTGGCTGGGTGACTTTAGGAGGTGAAGGAGGCGAGGGTGAAGGCAATGGCTCGGTTGCAATCTTGGTTTCCTGAGGCGCTTTGGTTTCAGAATTTACCGCCGTTTCCTTGGGGATGGGAACGTCCACGGGATTGGGGCCGTCTAACAATTTCTCCCGCCGCGGTGACGGGCTGCTGGGTGCTATAGGTGTGGTGAGTTTTGGCTTTTCTGTCGCAGCCATTTCAGGACGCGCGGGTGTTGGGGACTCCATGGCGGGCCTGTCGGCCGGAGGGTTCGCGGATTTACCTTCCTGATAGCGGCTCTCCGTCGTCTCAATGTCCGATTCGTCCTTGGGAGCGATGCCTGACTGCGAAGGCAAAGGAGAAGCTTCGGAATTCGGGGCGCGGTCGCTGGTGGCGCGAGTGTTCCTTTCACCGATGAAAGCCGCGTTTGTTGGCGTCGGCGCGGCTTGATCCTCGCTGGTTCTCGCAAATCGAGATTTGTGTGCGGATGCCGTGGCTGGCAGCGCTTGTGCAGCGCTTGGGTTGGCCGCGACCAGATCTGGGAAGATCGTTACCATAGTCTCGATCGGGATTGGTGTTGAAGGCTTGGTTTTCTGCTGGAAAATCTGAGAATTCAGCGCCGCAAAACCCAAGATTGCCACGATGACGATGTTGGTCAGTAGCGACAGCCCAAAGGCAATCATCCAGAGACGACCGTCGTGGTGCTTATGGGGATTCAACGTTAACATCGTGTACGGAGCAGATCTTGTCGGGAAAATCGGTGGGAGCAATCCGAGAAAGCTACGGATCCTGCCATGTAATGCCACTTCCTGCGACACCAAGGTGATGCGCATGCTGATTTTCTATCTTTGAAGATGTGTCAGTGCTCGAGAGTGCCTTTTGTCCTAAAATCGGCTAACTTTTTGATCGGGATTCCATTTTTATGCGTAAAGTTAGAGATAATCGTGAAGTTTTCATTGATTCGTCCCTTCGGATTGGGCACGTTTCGGCCGTCAGACCCCATCTTTATGAGTAAAAATCAAATGGACGGCGCGCAAGCGCTCATCAAAACTCTCGATGACCTCGGGATCGAATACATCTTTGGCTACTCCGGCGGAGCGGCGATCCCGATTTTCGACGCGCTAGAAACCGTTAAAACGAAGATGAAGTTCATCCTCGTCCGCCACGAACAAGGTGCTGTGCACATGGCTGACGGTTACGCCCGTGCCACGGGTCGTCCAGCCGCAGTGTTGGTGACTTCCGGCCCGGGTGCTGGCAATACAGTCACCGGCCTGATGACCGCGATGATGGATTCCGTGCCGATGCTGGTGATCTGCGGCCAGACGGTCACGTGGATGCTCGGCAAGGACGCATTCCAAGAAGCTGACATTTTCGGCATCACGATCCCCGTGGTGAAACACAACTATTTGGTGAAGGACACCAACGCCCTGCCGCGGATCGCCCGCGAGGCCTATCACATCGCGACCACCGGTCGCCCCGGTCCCGTGCTCATCGACATCCCGAAGGACATCTCCCAAGGACCGTTTTCGGGCGACATGAACCCCGACTTCAACCTCCCCGGTTACGACCCGACCACCACTTTCAACATCTGCAGCAAGTCGGTGAAACAAGCCGCCGACCTGATCGCCAAGGCCAAGCGCCCCGTGATCCTCGCCGGCCAAGGCTGCATGATCGCCCGTGCTGACAAGGAACTGCTTCACCTCGCCGAAACTCTCGGCTGCCCAGTCACGACGACTCTGCTAGGCAAAGGTGTTTTCCCAGAAACCCACCCGCTCTCGCTCGGCATGCTTGGCATGCACGGCACTGCTTATGCCAACAAGGCGATGGTCGAGTGCGATTTGCTCCTCAACGTCGGCTCACGCTTCGACGACCGCATCATCGGACAACCGTCGAAATTCTGTACCACGGCCCACATCATCCACATCGACATCGACCCTGCGGAAATGGGCAAGATGATCCGTCCCGACGTTGAGATCGTCGGCGATGCCAAGGCTGCGCTCTCCGAAATCAACGAAAAGGTCGGCGCGCTGGAAACTGGCGAGTGGCTCGCCAAGCTGGATGGTTACAAGAAGAAGTTCCCGCTCAGTTATAAAAAACAAGGCGGCCTGCGGATGCAGCAGGTGATCGACGAACTCTATCAGCTCACCGAAGGCAAAGCCATCGTCTCCACTGACGTCGGCCAGCATCAGATGTGGGCGGCGCAGTTCTATAAGAACCACGAGTCCTTCCATTGGCTCTCCTCCGGCGGTGCCGGCACCATGGGCTTCGGCTTCCCTGCTGCCATCGGTGCGCAGCTCGCCTGCCCGGACAAGACCGTCATCTCGATCTCGGGCGATGGCGGATTCCAAATGACCTTGTTCGAACTCGCCACTGCGCAGATCCACAAGCTGCCGATCAAAATCGTCGTGCTCAACAACCACTACCTCGGCATGGTCCGCCAGTGGCAGGAGTTATTCTATGACGACCGCACCTCGGGCGTGGACCTCATCGGCAACCCCGACTTCTGCAAGTTAGCCGGTGCCTATGGCATCCCTTCCGTGCACATCAAGCGTCCGGCGGACGTCACCCGCATGCTGGAAAAAGCCCTTGCCTACAACGACGGGCCAATCCTGATCCATGCCGAGTGCGTCAAGACCGACAACGTCTTCCCGATGATCCCTGCAGGTGCCTCGCTCGAAGATATGATCACCGAAGCGCCTAAAACCAAGATGGCCAAGCCCGTCGGTTCCACGTGATCCGTTCAGATTACATTCCGTTAGTATATCAAATTTAGAATTTCGACCTCTATGTCCAAGACCATCATCACGACAGACACGCCTGTCGCCGCCCCATCGCTGGCGCACGGCCCTAGCCACACCCTCTCGGTGCTGGTGAGTAACGAGCCAGGCGTCCTGATGCGGATTTGCCAAGTCTTCTCGCGCCGCGGATTCAATATCGATTCCCTCGTCGTCTCCGAAGGCCGCAATGCCAACTTCTCCCGCATGACCATTGGCATTTCCGGCGATCCGGAAGGCCTCTCGCAGATCATCATGCAGGTCGGCAAGCTCATCGACGTCATCCATTGCTTCGAGCACACCTCGGACAACTCGGTGACCAAGGAGATGATTCTCATCAAGATCCAGTGCTCGCCAACCGAGCGCTCGATGGCCCTTCAAATCACCGAGCATTTCTCTGGCAAAACCGTCGATCTTACCCCGACGTCGATGATCGTCATGCTCAATGGCGACAGTCCAAAGATCGACGCGGCGATTGGCATGTTCTCGCAGTTTAACATCATCGAGACCGTTCGCACCGGCAAGGTCGTCATGGCCCGAGGCGAACAACCGACTTGATTTTGACTTTGTCCGATCTGCTGGAACTGCCTTGCCAAATAACTCCATCAAGACGCTAGCTTGACGGTTGGCCTTGGTATTGTCGAAAATCATCATCATGGCATGGAGGATCGAAGACGCCGTAGTTCAGGGCGAAATTGACAATACCGTCGAGGGGCACACGACGGGCCACATCTGGCTGCTGGATCGAGACGAGCCTCTGATCTTGTCCCTGAATGGCGATTGCTGGCGGGATCTGGCTGGCACGCGTTTGCAGTTTGAGAATCCTGCACCCAAAGCCCTGCCGGACTCAGAGTCGCTCGATATGGATCAACTGGGGATCATCGGCGACATGACGGCCTCACTTCGTAGACGTGTGCCAACGGTGGATGAAGAGGAACTTCAGGACCTCTTTGACCTCAAACAGGAAATCCCTTTTGAGTGGCGCAATACGCTCTATCTGGAGTGGTTCAGCGAGATCAACGGCCGGGTGGTGATCGAATCGGCTAACTTTGCACTGACGATTTCCCCGCACGAGTGGGAAATGGACGAGGATGCGGAGAATGCCCAAAAGCTTGCGAATATGAATTCCATGCGGGATTTCATGGCGCAGGTGATCGGCCGCAGTGAGTCCCAAGGAGCCGATCAGAATGCCGCAACCGAGTTGGACGAGTATGCTTGGGAAGAGCGCTTGAAGGAATCCGACCGTCTCACGGAGGCGTATCAGGAGGTGCTGGAAAAGTACGTCGAAGACGTGGACTGCGAACAAAAGGAAGCCTTTGTCATGGGCTGGGACGGCTTGCTGGATGCATTGGCAGACCAGGACGAGGCGGATGAAGAGGGCTTTGATTACGAATCGGACGAATCCTTGGAATATGACGAGGATGAAGACGAGGACGGTTTTTCAAGCAAGCGCGATGATCACCCTCTGCAGGCCAAGGCCCAAGAGCTCGCGATGCGGGCGATGGATCTGGTGGAACGCGATGCTGGGCCAGGCACGCCAGCCTATCAACTGGTGAATAATCTCCTGCAAGTGAGTGGCAAACTCGCGGGTGCGCTCTATGAAGGCAGTGACGGCTACGAACCCGAAACCGGATTTGTGCTGGCGATTCTCAAGCGCTGCCTCAATTGGCTGAATGAGGCGGTGGGTGCCTGCCAGCTTCTGATCGAGTTAGAACGCGATCCCGAACGGCAGGCCGCTTTGGAGCAGCTCCGCAGCTCCGCTTTTGAGATTCGCGATGGCATCGTCGAGATGCGTCGTGAGCTGAAGTAAGCGAGCCGCTCCGCCCGTAGGGGAGATAATTCGGTAGAATTCTACCGCTTCGGGTATTACGGTATTAATCATGAAGACGATCACTTTCAAAGTGAACGACGACGAAGCCCATTTCACCGGTTTGGCGAAGCGTCATGGGGTTTTACTGGCCACATTCGACCAAGGTATTCCCGATGCTTATTTGATCCCAGTGCTGCCGATTTAACGGACTGAAGTCCGCACTCCAATCGGAGAAGACTCAGCGCCGGAACTTACGCGTCATCATGCCGAGCGCCTCTTGGGCTTCAGCAACGCGCAGGAGTTTCGCGGCGACGAAATACACGAATGATGCAACGGCGATGGTTAGGCCTAGCTCAATCAGTTTGAGCGAGAATCGAAGATGTGCGAGATCGTAGAAGAGAAATCGATTGGCGACCATGCATGCACCCGCCATCAGCGCACCGGCTAGGGCCAGTTTGCCAAGCAGCAATAACAGCGCGCCGCCGTCGAGGTCCCCCGCGAACTTTCGCATGGCGAAAAACAGCAGCAGGAAATTCACCGAGGCTGAGATACTAGTCGTTAGGGCTAAGGACTCGTGCCCCCATTTGAAGACATAGACAAATAGGTAGTTGAAACCGAGATTGATGCCAAGTGCGAGGAAACTGACCAACATCGGGAACCAACGTTTATCGATGGCATAAAACGCGGGTTGCAGGACTTTGAGTGCTGCGTAAAACACGAGGCCGTAGCCATAAGCTCGCAGAGCCAGCGCTGTTTCCATGCGTTGGTGGGGGGTGAAGTGGCCGTGTTCGTAAATGACGCTGATAATCGGCTCTGCCAACACCGCCAAGCCGATCGTCGAGGGGATGACGAGGAACGCGACCAACCGCAAGCCCTTCGAAAGGGTGGGCCCGAAGTCCGCGGAAATTCCGCCGATGGCCGCCCGTGAGAGCGCGGGCAGAGTGACCGTAGCCACCGCGACGCCGAAAATTCCGATCGGCAACTGCATCAAACGAAACGCGCAATTGAGCCAGCTAACCGCCCCCGCGCCGACGTGCACGGCGAACATCGAGTTTACCACCACGTTGATTTGAACGACAGAGGATGAAATGACGGCAGGACCCATCAGTCGCAAAATTTGCCGCACGCCGGGATCGCGCCACTGGAAATTTGCGGCGAAGCGATAGCCCGCCCGCGACAAGGCAGGGAACTGGCAAACGAGCTGCGCCAAGCCGCCGATGACCACGCCAATGGAAAACCCGATCAGACTGCGCGGACCCCACGCAGGATCCATCCAGTAGCCGATGGCCGCGCCACCCACCATCGAGCCGATATTGAAAAAACAAGACGACAGTGCGGGAATGCCAAACACGCTTTTGGCATTTAACATGCCCATCACCAACGCCGCTAAAGATACTAACAGGATGAAAGGATACATCACGCGGACCATGGTCACGGTGAGGGCGATGTTCTCTGGGCTGTAAACGCGACTGCTGTTGTCGCTGCGTGCCAATACGGTGAGGAGGTCGACAATCCAAGGTGCCGCGAAGACGCCGACAAGCGTGACGAGGCTCATGAAAACCGCGGCCAGCGTCATCATCTTATTCGCCAGCTCCCACGCGGATTCCTCGCCTTCGGACTTTAGCTTTTTGGAAAACGTGGTGACAAACGCTTGAGAGAGCGCGCCTTCGGCGAACAAATCGCGCAGCAAGTTGGGGACGCGGAATGCCAGCTGAAAACAATCCAGTGCGGCACCTGCGCCGAAGATCGTGGTGAACATGACCTCGCGCGCTAGGCCGAGGATGCGACTGGCCATCACAGCAGCGCTGACTTTCCCAGTGGCTTTGGCGGACATTAGATTATTTGGAGGCTGGAAAGACGCGGGTTCTTCTTCAGGATTCGTGTGTCATTGCCCCGCTGCTCAGTTCGACAATTAGCGAGGCGCTTCCTCCCGGCTGGGAATCTCGAATTTCTGCAAATCGTTCATCTGCCCCTCAT
>CALPMD020000044.1 GCA_943324575.2 Akkermansia muciniphila | reverse complement strand
GTTTTCGATTCCCACTGGTCGCGGAGATCTGAGGCTTTCTGTCCGCTGAGGATGCAGATTTCCAGCGCACGCGAGACGAAGCGGCGGTTTTGCAGCGCGGTGCGCGAGGCTTCCACGGGGTCGAGGCGCTGCAGGTCGGCGACGAGATCCTCGAGCGAGCGGCTGTCCATTTCCGCGCGCAGTGCGGAATCGGCGGTGGGCAAGGGAGCCGCGCCGTGAGTGAGAAATTTCAGATAGAGGCCGGAGCCACCGGTGATGATCGGGGTTTTGCCGCGCGACTGGATTTCGGCGATGACGGGCCGGGCGATTTTGACGTAAAGCTGCGCGTCGGCCGCGGTGGTGGGGGACTTGAGCTAGCTCGGCTGCGGACGGCGCGGCGCTGACGATTTCCAGACCGCGGTAGAGCTGGAAGGCGTCGGCGTTGACGATTTCGCCGTCGAGCTTTGCCGCCATTTCGAGCGCGATCGCCGACTTGCCCGACGCGGTGGGGCCGCAGATGTAGTAAGGGTTAGTTTTCAGAGTTAAAAGTGATCGTTAAGTTTGCGACGTGCGATATCGATTTCGGCAGCAAGGCGTTTTTCGTCGGGCAGGACCGTTCGATATTCGCGAATTAGCGTCGGATTGGGAAGACCTTCTAGGGCATAGCGGGCGAGGGACTCTCCTTTTTCGGTGCAGAGGATCAGGCCGATCGGTGGGTTTTCATCGGCCTCGCACCAATTCGCTCGGGCATAGTTGAGATAGAGGTGCATTTGGCCGATATCTGAGTGCTTGAGAGGGCCAGTTTTAAGGTCGATGACGACGAGCGAGCGCAGTCTTCGGTGAAAGAATAAGAGATCCACTCGGAACCACTCATTGTCGATTCGTAGTCGTTTTTGCCGTCCAACAAATGCGAAAGCGCCACCCATGTCCATGAGGAAGCCTTCGAGATGTTCGATGAGTGCTGCTTCGAGATCCGTTTCAGAATACTCATCCTTCAGACCGAGAAACTCTAAAACAAGTGGATCTCTAATCTCTTCGTTGGCGCTAACCGCATCGTTGCCTTTGCCGACTTGGGTGAGCATCGCGGTTTTGTTTTTTGAGAGTGCGGTGCGTTCGTAGAATTGGCTGGCGATCTGACGTTCTAACTGGCGGACGCTCCAACCACCGCGCAGGGCTTCGATTTCATAAAATTCGCGTGCGAGCGGGTTAGTAAGTCGCAGGAGTCGGGTATAATGAGTCCAAGCGAGAGAAAAATGAGTTGCGAGGGCTCCGATGTCAGGGGGCTGGGGAGATGTTTGAGATTCTTCAATCGCTGATTGAAGAATCGCCGGATAGGTGATGAAAAACTGGCGCATCGTATTGATTTGTACGAGGCCAAAACCTCTGCCGAAACGCGAACTCAAGTCGGCGGAGAGTTTTTCTAAGAGTCGTTTGCCATAGTCGGCACGCTTTTTTCCAGATTGTTCGAATTCGACGATGCGTCGCCCGATTTGCCAGTAGGTGGCGGTCATCAGGGCATTGACTGCACGAACGGTGCTACGCCTGGCGGCGTCGAGTAGATTTTCGATATCGCCGACTAAGCCCGAATAATCATCGGCGGTGGAAGATGCGATTTTTGGGGGAATTGCGGACTTTTTCATGGAGGTCGGGGGAGGGGAGCCGCAGGGCTGTCATCACGCAGGGGTGAGGGTATGAAATCAGAATGGGAACTTGCCGCCCATGCCTTTCATTAGATCCTTCATGCCGCCGGCACCGCCCATTTGTTTCATCATGGCGTTCATCTTGTTCGGGGATTTCATCATCTTCCGCATCTCGCCGAATTGTTTGATGAGTTGGTTGACCTCCATGATCGAGGTGCCGGAGCCGCCGGCGATCCGCTGACGGCGCGAGCCCTTGATGATCTCTGGACGCTGGCGTTCGAGGAGGGTCATCGATAAGACGATGGCCTCGGTGCGTTTGATTTTTTTGGAGTCGAAAGCACCGGTGGGCAGTTGCTTTTTGATTTTGTTGAAGCCGGGCATCAGGCCGAGCAGTCCTTCGAGCGGACCCAGATTCTGGATCATTTTCATCTGGTCGAGGAAGTCGGTGAAATCGAATTTACCTTCCTGCATGCGCTTCATCGAGCGCATGGCATCGGCTTCGTTTACTTTGTCGGCGACTTGTTCGACCATGCCGACGATGTCGCCCATGCCGAGAATTCGGTCGGCCATGCGGCTGGGGTGGAACTCGAAGAGTTGGTCTAACTTTTCGCCTTCGCCCGCATACTTGATCGGTTTGCCGGTCACGGCGCGCATTGACAACGCCGCGCCACCGCGGGCGTCGCCATCGAGTTTGGTGAGAATGATGCCAGTGATGCCGACTGCCTTGTCGAAGTGTTCTGCGACGGACACCGCTTGTTGACCCGTGGCGGAATCTGCGACGAGCAGCGTCTCCTTTGGCTTTAGAAAATCGTGCAGGCGCTTGAGTTCGGCGACGAGGCGTTCGTCGATTTCCTGACGGCCGGCAGTGTCGAAGATGAGAACGGTGCCTTGTTGGTTTTCGGCCCAAACGAGTGCGTCCTTGGCGACCTTGACGACATCGGTTTCGCTCGCTTCCGGAGTGTAGCAGGGTACATCGATCTGCTTGGCGAGCATCGCTAACTGATCGATCGCGGCGGGGCGATAGAGGTCGCAGGCGATCAGCAGCGGGCGGCGGCCTTCCTTCTTGAGGCGGTTGGCGAGTTTGGCGGAGGTGGTGGTTTTACCCGCGCCGTTGAGTCCGCAAATCAAGATGCGGGCCGGTGGATTGAGGTCGAGTGGTACTTGGTCGCCGCCCAGCAACACTGCGAGTTCGTCGTGGAAAATCTTAACGATTTGCTCGCCGGGTTTGATCGACTTGAGCACGTCCTCGCCCAGCGCCTTCTCCTTCACCTTGGCGATAAAGTCCTTGGCCACGCCGAATTCGACGTCGGCTTCAAGCAGAGCGATGCGGATTTCGCGGAGGGCATCGGCGATGTTTTTATCCGAGATGCGGCCAACGCCACGGAGGTTGCGGAAGGTTTTGTCGAGGCTGTCTGAGAGTGATGAGAACATGGAGGTAAATGCGGAAAGCTGAAAGTTGAAATGGAAAACAAGAGGGGCCTATTCGCCGTCGGGGAAGTAAGCGGATTCGCGGTCGATTTGGAAGGACCAGCGGAGTGGTGTTTCAATTGCTTTGCCCGTGGCATCTTTCCACGTGACGGCGACTTGGCAGCTGGACTGGCGCAGCCGGCGATTGACCAGCCATGAAAACTTTTTCGTTTCTTCTGAGAAGGTGGCAGGCACTTCGCCGAAGCCGGCGACTTTCATGGAGAGGGTGGCGGGATTGAGGTTTTCGATGGTCGAGAGATCGGCGGAGATTTCGGGCAGGCGGGTGTTGATGATCGCGCCCGCCTCGGGCGTCACTGGGAAAGGAGTCGTTTGGATGGAACCGGGAGTCGATCCTGCTGCGAGATCGGGGCCATTCGTACTTTCGCGGAAGTTGATCGCCATCTCGAAAACTTTGTCATAGTTGCCTAACACAATGTAGCGCGGCAGCATTTCGTTAGGCAGCGTGCGTTTGATCTTTCCCGGTACGACCGTGAACATTTCGCTGTAGCCGAATTCGACGCCGAGTTTGAACATCTCTTCCGTGAAAAATCCGCCAGGATAGGCATAGCTGGTGACTTTGCAGGAAAACTTGGATTCGAGGAACTGCTTGGATTCGCCGATTTCCTTGCGCAGGTAGGCATCGTAGATCTCGGTTCCTTTTTTACGAAAGCTTTTCACCGTGAGCGGATAGGGGTGATCCACCGAATGGCTGCCGATGGTGCAGCCGTTGGCCGCCATTTCTTGAATCATCGGGGTGGTGAGCGCTTTACCACCGCCATCGACATAGTTTTTGTAGAGGAAGATGGTGAAAGGGAATCCGAGTTCCTTGAGGACGGGGTAAGCGTCGGTGTAGACCGATTTCCAGCCATCGTCGAAGGTGATCATCATCGCCTTGTTGGGGATTTGAAGTTCGCCCTTCTTCCATGCGGTGAATTCCGCGTGAGTGATGACTTTGATCCCCAGCTGGCGGATGGTTTCCATCTGCTTGCGGAACTTCGAAGTGTGGATTCGCATCGCCGTTTCCGGCAGGTTTTCAGCCAGATCGTGGTAGCCGAGGACGGAGACACGGATCCCGTCGTCGGGAATCGTCAAATCCTCAGCCAAGACCGGTGCCGCATGCTTGATTGCTGCGCTGCCATCTTGAGCCCACGAGCAGATGCTAGTGAGAAAGGCGAAGACGAGCGCAAATTTTGTCATGGAGAGTAGCTAGGTAGTCCTGAAAAGCGTCGCGCGGCAGTCGCAAGACCGACTGCCGCAAACGGTCGCATTCACAGTCCGAGCTTAACCAATAAATCGTCGCTGTCCACCTGCTCTCCCTTTTTTACGAGGATTTCCGAAATAATCCCGTCGGCGCTGGCGCTGACCGTGGTCAGCATTTTCATGGCTTCGAGGATGATGAGCTTGTCGCCCGCTTTCACCTCTTGGCCTGGAGACACGGCGACTTCGGTCACCATTCCGGGCATCGGCGCGCAAACGTGCGCGGGGTTGCCGACCTCGCCTTTGGCGCGGGCAGCCTTGCTGGTGGATTTGAGGGAGTTGTCCGTGACGATCGATTCGCGCGACGAGCCGTTGAGTTCGTAAAACAGCGCACGGCGGCCAGCGGAGTCCGCTTCGCCGATGGAAATGAGCTTGATGATGAGGGTTTTGCCCGTGTCGATTTCGATCTCGATTTCCTCGCCAATGTGCAAGCCGTAGAAGAATGCAGGGGTCGGTAATCCGCTGAGGTCGTCGTATTTCGCGCGGAAGGCGGTGAAATCGGCGAAGACCTGCGGATACATCAGGTGCGAGTAGAGGTCGTCGTCGTTGGCAGGGCGGCCGAGTTTGGCGGTGAGTTCGCTGCGGGTGATTTCGAGGTCGATGGGTTCCGCGAGTTCGCCGGGGCGCTTGGTGGTCGCCTTGCGATTGCCGAGCACGACACGCTGCACCTCGACCGGCCAGCCGCCGTCGGGTTGGCCGAGACCGCCGGAGAGCATGTCGATCACGCTTTCCGGGAAGTCGATTGAGCCGGGTTTGATCTTAGGCACGTCCGCCGCCTTGATGCCGCGGGTGACGAGGAACATGCACATGTCGCCAACGACTTTCGAAGAAGGCGTGACCTTGACGATGTCGCCGAAGAGCTCGTTGACTTCGGCGTAGGTGCGGGCGATTTCGCGCCAGCGGTGACCGAGCCCCATCGAGTTGGCTTGCTCGCGGAGGTTGGTGTATTGGCCGCCGGGCATTTCGTGTTCGTAGACTTCGGCGGTGCCGGAGCGCGGCGCGGAATCGAACGGTTGATAGAAGCCGAGAACCTGTTCCCAGTAGTCGGAAATTTCGTTGAGCGAATCGAAGTCCAAGCCCGGGTCGCGGTCGTTGCCCGCGAGGGCTGCGGCCACGGAGTTGAGGTTTGGCTGCGAGGTTGAACCCGACATCGATGAGATCGCGAGATCGACGATGTCCACGCCTGCTTTGGAAGCGGCGAGTACTGATGCAGCGTTGATGCCCGAGGTATCATGGGTGTGGAAATGCACGGGAATGCCGATCTCGTCCTTCAGTGCGCTGACCAGCTTCCACGCGGCGTGCGGCTTGCAAAGGCCTGCCATGTCCTTGATGCAGAGCATGTGGGCACCCATGCGTTCGACTTCCTTGGCTTTTTCGATGTAGTACTTGAGGGAATACTTGTCTCGGCGCTCATCGGTGATGTCGCCGGTGTAGCAGATCGCGGCTTCGCAGATTGCCTTGCCGTGGTCACGGACCGCTTCCATCGCCACCTGCATGTTAGGCAGGTAGTTGAGCGAGTCAAAGATACGGAAAATATCCATGCCCGAGTCAGCCGCGTGCTTCACGAAACCCGCGACGACATTGTCGGGGTAGTTCGAATAACCGACTGCGTTCGAGCCGCGGAACAGCATTTGGAAACAGATGTTAGGCACCTTCTCGCGCAAGCGGCGCAGGCGGTCCCACGGGCACTCGCTGAGGAATCGCATCGCGGTGTCGAAGGTCGCACCGCCCCACATTTCGAGCGAGAACAACTGAGGCACGCGGTGCGAAACCGCCTCGGCCACGCGTAGCATGTCAAAGCTGCGCATGCGCGTGGCGATGAGCGATTGGTGGGCATCGCGGAAGGTGGTGTCGGTGATCAGCAAGCGCTTTTCATCGAGAATCCACTGCGCGAATTTCTCCGGACCCAGGTCTAACAACACGTCGCGGCTGCCCCTCGGCACTTCGGCGTGGTGTTCGATGACTAGCGAGTTTGGGACGACTGCCTTGGGCATTGCCGCAGCGGGTTTCCAGCCTTTGGCGGTGGGGTTGCCGTTGAGGGTGATGTCGGAAAGGTAGGAAAGTGTGCGAGTTGCGCGGTCGCGGCGGCGTTTGAATTGGAACAGCTCGGTCTTGGTGTCGATCAGTTTGGTGTGTGCCTGGCCGCTGCGGAAAGTCTCGTCGGCGATGACGTTTTCAAGGAACGGGATGTTTGTTTTCACCCCGCGGATGCGGAACTCGCGCAGCGCGCGGTCCATCCGTTGGCAAGCCATCGGGAAGTCGCGACCCATCGCGGTGACCTTGACCAGCATCGAGTCATAATACGGCGTCACGACGGAACCGGCATCGCCCGAGGCAGCGTCCAAGCGGATGCCGAAGCCCGCGGCCGAGCGGTAGTTGAGGATGCGACCGTAGTCGGGGGAGAAGTTTTTCGCGGGATCTTCAGTCGTCACGCGGCACTGGATGGCGAAGCCATTGCAGGGAATCTGGTCTTGCGGCGGAATGGCGACCTCGTCGCTAAACAGTGAGTTTCCTGCAGCCACGAGGATTTGCGAGCGCACCAGATCAATGCCAGTGACGCACTCGGTCACGGTGTGCTCGACTTGGATTCGCGGGTTCATCTCGATGAAGAACCAGTCGTTTTTATCCATGTCGTAGAGGAATTCGACGGTGCCCGCATTATTATAGCCGATGCCCTTGGCCAGCGTGACGGCGGCGTCGCAGAGTTCCTTGCGCACTTTCGGATCGAGGTTCACCGCGGGCGCGACTTCGACGACTTTTTGATAGCGCCGCTGCACCGAACAATCGCGCTCGTGCAAATGGACGACGTTGCCATGTTGGTCACCGAGGATCTGCACCTCAATGTGTTTGGCTCGCGAAATGTAGCGTTCCAAGAAAACGGCGGCGTTGCCAAAGGCATTGAGCGCCTCGTTTTGTGCTTCGGCCAGCAAGCCCGGCAGCAGCGATGGTTTTTCCACCACCCGCATGCCACGGCCACCGCCGCCAAAAGCCGCTTTGATGATCAGCGGGAAGCCGATTTCATGCGCGGCGATCAGCGCCTGATCGGGATCGGTGATCGCCTCTTCCGTGCCCGGCAGGGTGGGGACCTTGAACTGGTGCGCCAGTGCGCGGGCCGCCGTTTTGTCGCCCATGTTTTCCAAAAGATCGGGCGATGGGCCGATGAAAGTGATGCCTTCGCGGGCACAGGCGCGGGCGAAAGCGGCGTTTTCGGAGAGGAAACCATAGCCCGGGTGAATCATCGTCACGCCCTTTTGTTTGGCCAATGCCACGATGCCCTCCACATCCAGATAGGCGCCGACTGGGCCCTTGGAGGAATCCAGTTGGTACGCCTCGTCCGCCTTGAATCGGTGGATGGAAAAACGATCTTCCTCGGCAAAAATGGATACTGTCGTCAGGCCCAGTTCGGTAGCGGCCCGAAAAACACGAATCGCGATTTCGCCGCGGTTGGCGGCCATCAGTTTTCCAAGGGATCGGGGTTTTTCAAGCATCATAGGCTTGTTTCTAGGGGATCCTCGCGGGTTCGTGAAGCGGAAATTCGGACCCCATCCTAGTTTTCAACGCCCGTTTTCGGTCTGGCGACGAGCGTTTCCGGTCTTGCAACGAGCGTTTCCGGTCTTGCAACGAGCGTTTCCGGTCTTGCAACGAGCGTTTCCGGTCTTGCAACGAGCGTTTCCGGTCTTGCAACGAGCGTTTCC
>CALPMD020000043.1 GCA_943324575.2 Akkermansia muciniphila | reverse complement strand
GAGCTACAGGCGCTGTACCAGCTATTGCTAACAAGCTCTGGCGGCGAAGTCAAAATCCGCGTGTAAAATCGGTGGATTTGTTTTCCGATCCCTCCGAAATTTACTATTCCAGTCGCTCCATTTCCCTTCTAGGCTTCAGCCATGCGCACTGCGGTTTACGCCGGTTCTTTTGATCCTCCTACCAATGGTCACCTTTGGATGATTGAACGTGGACTGGAAATGTTCGACCGCCTGATTGTGGCCATCGGCAGCAATCCGTCGAAAAGTTATTCGTTTTCGGTCGAAGAGCGACTGGAGTTGCTGGACAGGTCGATCGCCAGCCACGACCGCCTAGAAATTGCACATTTCGACAATCGCTATCTGGTGGATTACGCCAAACGGATGGATGCCAAGTACGTGCTGCGCGGGATTCGCTCCTCAAGCGATTACGAATACGAGCGGGTGATGCGCCACATCAACGCCGACATGGCCCCAGAGATCACCACGGTGTTTCTAATGCCGCCACGCGACATCGCGGAACTTTCGTCGAGCATGATCAAGAGTCTGACTGGGCCGACGGGTTGGGAAGAAACCGTGCGCCGCTATGTGCCGGAGCCAGTCTTCCAAGCGCTGGCCGCCCGCGGCGGATCGCTCTGAATGAGCTGAAATAAGAGGTAAGCGCTCTCGTTCGCCGCTAATCCCAGCGGGAACTGCGGCCTCTATCTGGAGCAATGCTGCCGACCTTCGAAGCATTGCTCCCGACCCTCCGAAGCATTGCTCCCGACCTTCGAAGCATTGCGCCCGACCTCCGAAGCATTGCGCCCGACCTCCGAAGCAATGCTCCCGACCTCCGAAGCCCCGCGGCAGAATCGCTCATTTTACCCAAGAAAGCCCGTCAGTGGGCTGGTGGCGCTGGCATGATCGAGGGCTTCGGGCAGGCCCAGTTCGTAGGCTTCGCGGCCAGCTTGGACGGCCATCCGGAAGGCCATGGCCATGCGGATAGGGTCGCTGGCAATGGCGATGGCGGTGTTGATCAACACTGCATCGGCCCCGATTTCCATGGCTTCGGCGGCGTGGCTGGGAGCTCCCAACCCGGCATCCACTACGACGGGGACGATGGCTTGATCGATGATGATGCGGATTTGATCGCGGGTGGCTAGGCCGCGGTTGGAGCCGATCGGCGCACCCAGCGGCATCACCGTGGCGGTGCCGACTTCCTGCAAGCGCTTGGCCAGCACGGGATCGGCGTTGATGTAGGGCAAGACGGTGAAACCTTCCTTGACCAGGATTTCTGCGGCTTTGAGCGTCTCGATCGGATCGGGCAGCAGGTAGGTTGGGTCGGGGTGGATTTCGAGCTTCACCCATTTCGGCAGGCCGGCGGCCGCAGCAAGGCGGGCAAGCCGCACGGCCTCTTCCGCATTCATCGCGCCGCTGGTATTGGGGAGTAGCAGGTATTTATCCGGATCGATGAACTCGAGGATATTGGCGTAAGGGTCGCGCTGACCGCTCAAGTCGGCACGGCGCAGGGCCACAGTGACGATCTGCGTGCCACTGGCGGCGAGGGCGTCGCGCATGGTTTCATGGGAAGGAAACTTCCCCGTGCCAAGAAACAGGCGGGAGTCGAAGGCGCGACCGGCGATGGTGAGGGTGGACATGGAAGAGATTTCAGATTTCGGATTTCAGATTGGATGAGAGCCAGGTCTCAAAAGCGGCGTGGTCCTTGAGATCGTATTGCCAGCAACGGAAGCCTAGATCACGGCCGGTGGCAATGTTCTGCGGAAGATCGTCGATGTAAAGCGTCTCCCCGGGAATGAGCCCGTAGCGATCGATGGCGTAGTGGTAGATCTGCGGCTCGGGCTTGATGAAGCCCGTTTCGTAGGAAAGAACCGCCGCGGAAAACAAGGCGAACTCCGGGAACTCGCCAAAAATCCATGGGCAGTGGATGGCGTTGGTGTTGGAGAATAGAATCAAGCGGTGGTCGTCTTTGGCCAGTTGGCGCACACAGCGCCACATCGGCTCGCAGGGTGTGAAGATTTGTTGCCACGCGTGGCAAAACTCGTCGGCAGTCGCATCGCTGCCCGTCACCTCCAACGCCCAAGAGATGTAGGCATCGATCGTGATCCTGCCGGTTTCAAACTCATCCTTGCGCTCGAGCAATCGTTCCAACCGCGCCGTAGGGTCCGCGACCGTCGCTGGCAAAAGACGGGAGAGCGATGACTCGAAGTCGAAATCCAAAAGCACGCGGCCGATGTCGAAAAGGAAAGTCATGAGGCAATGCGAAAATTGGAAACCTAGGATCCGTGGCCGATTTGGTGGAGGATGTATTTTGCGGCCTCTAGGGCGCCGGAGTTGCGATCATGAGTCACGAGGGCATTTTTCATCGTGCGCCAGCTGCGGGCATGGTCGGCAAGCAGATTCTGGACTCTGTCGGTTAGAGCAACTGAGGTTTCCGCAAGGTGGCCACCGCCAATAAGTTCGAGCAGCTGCAGATTGCCCTCCTCCTGACCGGGCACGAGGTGATGAATGAGCATCGGGCAACGCGCGGCGATGGCTTCGTGAACGGTGGCACCACCCGCTTTACCGACGACTAAATGGTGGCGGTTGAGCAACTCGGGCACACGGCGCGTCCAGCCGACGAGCCGGACGCGGCCCGGGTAGGCTTGCCGGATTTCCAGCGCACGGGAATACAGCAGCCGCGTATTGCGACCGAGGACGATGGTGAGTTGGACATCGGGCGAGGCATCCAGCAGCGCGCGACTGTGACGGCGAACGAAGGGCAGCTTGGCCGTCGGGAAATAGAGAACGCGAAAGGGTTCGCACGCGTCGGCAGCATCCACGGGGCACATCTCGGCAAAGGCAGGATGCACTGGAAACCCCGTCGCGATGATTTTTTCACCCAGCAGGCCTTTGCCCATCATCGCCTCGCGCGTGGCTGAATCCGTCACCAACCATCGTTGGCACTGCGCCCGCAGCCACGCCGCGTTGATCTCGATGGAATCGGTCACCACCACAAACACCGGTATTTCCTCTCCCTTCAGAATCCGCGCTAGAAAATAAGGGTAGAGAGGGTAAGTGCTAACGATGGCGGTCGGTTGGAACTCGCGGATCAGATCCGCCAGCGCCGACTCGACCCACCGCATGGGCAGCGAACGTTGTTTGCTCAAATCACAGCGGTCGGTCGAGCGGTAGATTAGCTTCCATATGCGCGGGAAATGCGTCGTCACATAGCGGTAGGCGTGGTTGACCAGAGCCGTCAGACGCGGGCTACCCAGCAGGCAGGGGTCACTCACCTGCGCTACCCCGCCGGCGGCATGGATCGCCAGTGCCAGATTTCTGGCAGCACTGTTGTGCCCTTCGCCAAAGGCGGCAGTCACAATGAGAATACGCGGTGGAGTGGGCATAGGCAGGTTGCGCGCGAGATTTAGAGTGAGAGTTGCATTGCGTCGATGGAGATTTGCAGCTTTTCTTCCGGCGGAGATGGCTCGCGAGGAAAAACGAATCGAACTCAGACCGGTCGATGGGATGGCGCAGGCCAAAACCCCTGCCATTCGTCTGGGGATGGAACGAAGCATCCCCACTGAGCAACCCGTGCGGCTCAAGCTACCTCCGGGACAGGTGAAAATTGTCCAAGTCGTGGATTCGCCCGATCCTGTCGCCCCAACAAACGGCGATCACCGCGGACACCGTGCGCATGAACCGGGAATCGAGGCACTGATCGAAACCGAAACGATCGATCCAGACTTGCTGGAGAAACGGTGGGGAAGAAACCACGCGCTATCCAAAAACACTCCCTGGGGCTGGCTTGTCTTGATCGTGCTCTTATTCGTTGGCGCTCTGGCCTGGTCGCTGATGCGTGCAGGAAAAGGCGAGGCCAATTTAAAACAAATCAAATCTGCGACCGTATCCACCCTCAAGACCGAGGCGGAGGAAGATCTCCAGGCCGCCAGACTCATCGAGCGCATCGAATCGACGATCCGACGATATTGCAACACGACCAACATCGACACCCTCGCCCAAGTGGTCCGCCAACCCGAGCGCGTGCATCCACTAATGGTAAAATACCACGCGCAGAAGCCACGCGTATCCAACCCGCTGCTGCGCATCAGCCTCATCCAACCGCTTACCCTCGATAATCGGGCCAACTTCTGGGTCGCCACCATCGAGCTGACCAGCCACGAGATTCAAAATCTCATCATCGAGATTCTCGATTCCGGCGAACCTCGGATCGACTGGGAAACACTCGTCTGCGATCAGCCGATGCCTTGGGATACCTTTGCTAAAGAACGTCCCAGCGAACGCACCCTCGACTTCCGCGTGTATGCAGAGAGTGACACATTCTTCAGTCACGAATTCAATGATGCCAATCAGTGGAATTGCTTCCGACTCACCACCTTGGACAGCGAGGAAACACTCTACGGCTACGCGAAAATCGATTCCGAAGTTTCTCAGCAAATCCGTGAAGAGCTCAAAAAAAACCAAGGAAACCGAACTTCGCTCATTCTTCGGCTGAGCATCCCACCGGGGCTCGAGTCAAAGCGCGGCGTGGTGATTGAAAAGTTGGTATGCCCGCGCTGGATTTATCTCGATCCGCCGGATACTGGCTCTTGATGTTTCGGCAAAATACCGCAAACCCCACCGTCCTTGAACGCACCCGCCGCTAAGCCGTCGCCCTTTCTTCACGTCCTGCTCGGTAGTTCGTTTTTTCTGGCAGTCCAATACGCGATCGCCCTGTGGCGACTGACGAGTTCGTCGGGCGAGATGGCCAACAAGTTCAACACACTGGCCCGCGACAAGTACTTGGGATACCTCGTCTGGCAGAACCTCCAGATGCTCTTGGCTTATGGCGTGTTGGCCCTCGTGGCCGCCGCCGTGATCCAACCCTTTGCCGATCATTGGACAAAGCGCTCGAAACACCAATCTGCCCGCGCAGTCATCCTACGCGGCTTTAGCCTCACCGCGCTGCTCCACGGCTATTTCACCCTGCGCTTGGTCGATACGCGACCGTATTTTCTCAACGAGGCGGAGTTTGGGCAGTGGTACTATCAAATCCTCACCCTCATCCCGACTGCGGTAAAACCAGCGGCCTTGTTATTGCTTTTCACCGCGCTGCCCTGGGCCGTAGCCGGCCTAGCGGGCTTCTGGCAAATCCGTCGCTATGGCCGCCGTGGCTGGGTCGTGAGCGTAATCGCCATTCCTGCGATCTGGCTGACGAGCGGCCTCCAGGTGCCGACGCAGAAACCCGTCGCCAAGACGGGCGCTAAGTGTCCCATAAACGTACTCATCATCGGCTCTGACTCGCTGCGCGGTGATCTTCTCGGCTGCGCAGGCTACACGCCCCAACGCACCGATGGCCCCGCCAAGGCCGGTGTCTCGCCAGTGATCGATGCGCTCGCCAAGCGCTCCAGCCGCTTTGAGAATTGTTACACATCCATTGCCTCAACCATGGAATCCGGAGTGCAGCTGATGTCCTCCCAATATCCGCAAACCCACGGCATCCGCCAAATGTATCCGGATCGGAAAACGGTCGAGGCCACCCAAGAACGTATTGAAACGCTGCCCAGCCTACTGCGCAAGCGTGGCTACGACACCGCCGCCATCGGCGACTGGTGTGCGGGATACTACGAAGTCATCCCGTTGGGCATGGAGCACCTGTCGGTCTCCAGTTTTGACAATTTCAAAATCTACATGAGCCAAGCTGTGGTGATGGCGCACTTCGTCGTGCCGCTTTATTTTGACAATCCACTCGGTTATCGGATCTTTCCCCAGCTCCAAGCCTTCGCCCAATTTGTCACACCCGAAGTCGTCACCGCGCGCGTTGAAAAACGCCTCGCCACTGTCGCCAAGGATGAAAAGCCTTTCTTCTGGCACGTCTTTTACTCCTGCAATCACCTGCCCTACCGCAGCCGCGAACCCTACCGCAGTATCTTCGCCGATCCAGCCTACCAAGGCCGCAACCGCAATGGCGTGGACTTCGACATCGACTCGTTCATCGGCGGCACCGATCTTGAATCCAAGTGGAAGGCGCTGCCGCCCACAGAGGTTAAACAAATCCGCGCTCTGTACGATGGCTGCACCCGCCAGTTTGACGATTGCGTGGAGAAGATCCTCGCCTCGCTGGAACGTAACGGCCTAGCCGATAACACCATCGTCATCGTCACCGCAGACCATGGCGATGACCACTACGAACCCGGCGTCACCCTCGGCCACGGCCTGACCTTCAACGGTGGGCTGCAGGCGAATCGCCCACCGATGATCGTCCACGTCCCGGGCACCAAACCGCAAGTGATTTCGCAAGCCGTGCGTCTCATCGACGTCATCCCTACCTTGGCCGAATTATTGGGTCAGGAGAAATCTGCGACTTGGCAGGGCCAGAGTTTCGCGGGCTGGATTCGCCAAACCGAGACCCCCATCGACCGCCCCTTTTATGGCGAAACCGGTTTCCCCTTTATCCAATTTAAGGTCAAAGGCGTCGAGCGCCCCACGCTACCGCCGATGGACGAGCTGACCGGAATCGATCCCAACTTCAATTACCAATTCGTCCTTAAAAACCAATACCTCGACCGCCTCATTCATGCCAAACAGCGCTGTCTGAAGACGCGCGATTGGAAGCTCGTTTGTACTCCCACCGCCCAAGGCACGCGCCACTTCGCCCTCTTTCAGATGAGCCGCGATCCCCATGGCGAAACCGACCTCGCCCCTACCCGTCCCGAGGTTCTCGCGCCCATGAAGGCCGCCCTCGAACGCTGGATGGACCACCAGATCGAGTCCTCCATCGCTGAGATTTTTCCAAACGAGGAGCCGCCGTGACTTCCCGCTTTCAGCAATCGCCGATTAAGCCGTTATACTGCAGCGCAAGACGTGACTCTCTTTCACGAACCAGTGGAGAGAGGCTCAAACTCGTAGCGTAAGGCAGAAAGACAGAATAGTGTGGCGGTCTCGACCCGCAGAACGATGCTTCCTAGCGTTACCGGAAGAAACCCAGCAGCCAGTGCGGCGGCGGTTTCTTCCGCCGAAAAATCCCCTTCCGGGCCGACCAGCAGGGTCGCTTGCGAAGTGGCTGGATACTCTCTTAACACCGTCCGCAAGGGACGTGCACCGGGAGCCAGCGAGGCGATGAGCTTCAGGCCTGAGGCTTCGGCTTGATGGTTGATCCAGCGGTCGAAGGCGAGCGGTTCAGCAATCGTGGGCAAGGTGTCTTGGCCACATTGCTTACAGGCTTCAAGGGCGTTGCGCCGCCATTTGTCAGACTTGCCATCGCCGGGCTGGACGACGGTGTAGCGGGTGACGAGCGGCTGGATGGCGGAGATCCCGAGTTCGACGGATTTTTGGACGATGAGGTCCATGTTTTTGCCCTTGGGGATCGCCTGCGCCAAGGTGATGGCGGGCAAGGGCGTGCTCGAGGGCAGAATTTCTCCGATAGCCAATGGCACGCGATCGCGCGAGACACTCAGAACCTGCGCCACCGCGCGGCGGCCCTGGCCGTCGAAGACCATGATCGACTCGCCAGGCTTGGTGCGAAGGACTTGGGAAAGATGGCGCGCTTCATCGCCCGTCAGAGCGATGTCTGAATGCCAAGCGGCGGGCGGGAGATAGAAGCGGGCCATGGGACGGACCTCTCAGAGATCGAAGAAGCGCTTGGCTTTTTTGAAGAATCCTTCCTGCATCGGTGAGTTGTGTTCGCCGATGGATTCTGAAAACTCGCGGAGTTTTTCCTGCTGTTCGCCGCTGAGCCTGGTCGGGACCTCGACTTGCACGGTGACGTTCAGGTCGCCGCGGCGGCCGTTGGAAAGCACGGGCATGCCTTTTTCACGAAGACGGAAGACGGTGCCGCCTTGGGTACCAGCGGGAATTTTGATCGAAGACTGACCGTCGAGCGACGGCACCTTGAGTTCGCCACCGAGCGCTGCCACCGAGAACGGCAGTGGCACGGAGCAGAATAAGTCCGCGTCATCGCGCTCGAAAATATCGTGATCGCGGACGTGGAGGAAGACATAGAGGTCACCCGCCGATCCGCCGCGTACGCCAGCATCGCCGTTTCCAGAAGAACGCAGGCGGGTGCCGGTATCAACGCCCGCAGGGATGCGTAGCTTGATGCGGCTATCGCGCTGGACGCGGCCATCGCCTTTGCAGCTAGG
>CALPMD020000042.1 GCA_943324575.2 Akkermansia muciniphila | reverse complement strand
GGATCCATGGGTGCGCTTGGCGGCCTGCCCGTCATGGAACTGGCCAAGGAAAAGGGACTGGGCCTGGCAAAAGCGTCGAAACTGGCAGCTGCCTTTGAACTCGGAACGCGCGTCGCCCGCGAACAGTTGCGCGACATTCCACTCGAAACACCCGAACAGATCCACGAGTTCTTCGGGCCACAGCTGCGGCATTTGACGCAGGAGCATGTGGTCGTGGCCGTGGTCGATCCGCGTTTGCGCCACATCGGGACCACCGTTGTCGCCATCGGCACGGTGAACGAATCCAACGCCCATCCACGCGAAATCCTGCGCCCCGTAATCACCCGCGGCGCCTATGGCTTCATCCTGCTTCACAACCACCCATCGGGAGACCCTAGCCCCAGCCGCGCAGACGAGATCGTCACCCGACGGGTCCAAGAGGCGGCGAAATTGATGCAAGTCACCTTCCTCGACCACCTCATTATTGGAAAGCCATCGACCGGGCGCCTCCCCTTTTATTCATTTCGCGCCGCTGGGGTGCTGGCCTGAGTTGCATTCCACCAAACAGCGCCCTAGAGTCGCCCCACGTTTTTCATGTATCGCCTGAACCTGACCCGAAACCTGCGCACCTTGGCGCTGCTACTTGCCCTCGCCGTGGGCTTGTCCGCGCTGGGTGTCATCTTCTGGGCGAACTACACCGGCATGCCTGAATCGTGGCGCGCGGCGATCGAGCGCGAAGTCGCCAGACAAGGCGCCCACGTCAAAATTGGTGGCCTGCGCTATCTGCCGCTGCAAGGCGTCATCGCCTACAAGGTGCAAGTCTTCTCCGATGCTCGGCACCTGCGGGAGACCGCGCGATTGGAGCGCCTGACCCTTGATTTCGACATAACCAAGCTCGCCAGCGGCGTCGTCCACCTCAACAAGATCCAGCTCAACGGCGCACGCTTGCGACTGCCTGTGGATCCGCGGGACCCGCAATCCGAAGCGCTCGAAGTCACCGACATCAATGGCGCGCTGTTGATGCCGGGTCATCGGCGGTTGGAACTGCGCGATGCCCGCGGCAAAATCGCAGGGATCAACGTCGCGCTCAGCGCCCGCATCATCGGCTACGAACAGGATGGCAATCCCGCGCCCGATGAATCCAACGAAGGCAAGCGCCGCGAATTGCTGGCCCAAGTGCTCCAGCTCATCAACCAATGGCACTTCTCCCCCGGCGCCCCGCCTGTCCTCCAAATCTCGGTCGAGGGCGACATCAACGACCGCTCCACCTTTGCCGCGACTCTCGGACTGAAGGCCAAGAGCATCGAGAAAAACGGACACAAACTCAATGACGTTTCCGCCGAAGCCACCCTCAATGGCGATCTACTGACTGTCACCCGCCTCTACGCCAGCGATTCATACGGGCAGCTCGAGGGACACCTCGACTACGACCTCCACAACCGCGATGGCCGCTTTGACCTCTCCTCGTCGCTGGAGCTATCGCCGCTCATCACGGCGTGGCTGGGCCACCGCCTGCCCTTGGAAATGCAAATCCGCGGCCAACAACGGCTTGAAGCCGAAGGAAGTTTCCTGCTCGACGAGCAAAACATCCCGCAGGTCTCATTGACCGGCCACGCACGCGGCGAGTCGGTGCGACTCAAAACCGTGCACTTCAGTGCGGTGGAGAGCAGCTTCTCTTGGCGTCGTGGCAACCTGTTTCTCCGTGACCTGAACTTGATCCGCGCCGATGGAAAAGCCACGGGCAAGGTCATGGTCGAATGGCCCTTGGTGCGACTCGTGCTCCACACGACCCTGCCTGTTCCCGTCTATCGGCCCTTTGTCGCCGGGCTTCCGCTGGAGATGGTTCTCCATGACTTCACCGAGCAGGACGGCGCGGCGGTCGACGTCTCGCTGGAAGGCAGCTTCAGTTTGACCGACCACTTCGCCTGGTCCTACACCGGCAGCGGCTGCGCCAAAAAACTCAGATACAAAGGCGTACCATTCAACACCGCCGACTGCAAATTCTCGCTCAACCACCACGAACTCGATTTCTACGACGGCAGCGTCGAGTTCGACTACACCGACTACCCCCTGCGCAAGGACTTCAACGGACCCGCCCAAGGCACCGCAAAGATTCACCGAATCCGCTACGACGCCCCCAGCAAAACCGTGGAAGTCGACAACGTGCGCGGGACGATCTGGGCCGCCCCGATGGTTCGCCTTTTCGCCCCGAAAGTCGCCGACTCGCTTGAAAAATACCGCTTTCACCAGCCGCCGGAGCTCAAGGCATCCGGCGCGATCGACGTCACCCCGGATGGCCGCACGAATCTGCAGATCGCCTTCAGTTCGGACCAGCCAGCCGGCTACCCGTTTCTGGGCCAAAACCTCACCCTCGGCCGGCCCCGCGGCCAGGTCAAGATCCGTGGCGACGGGGTGCTTGTCAGCAACCTGAACTTCGAGGCCTTCGGAGGACCCGTCGTCGCCGAGTTCAATTACCTCAACACCGGCAAGCTGGAGGGCGAACTGAGTTGGACCCAACTCTCCATCGCCGGACTGACCACCACCTACGGCTTCAACATGAAAGGCGGCGGCAGCCTCACCGGCCGGACTCGATTCTCCCTGACTGACGAGCGGATCGAGACGATGAACGGCGAAGGCCTGCTCGCCTTTGACAACGCCGAGCTCTTTTCGGTGCCGATGTTTGGCCCGCTGACGCCCTTGATCGCCGGCGTACTCAACGATGGAAAAGCCGGCTCCCAACCCGCCAAAAACGCCTTTGGCACCTTCAAAATCACGGATGGCGTTGTCAGCTGTAAAGACTTCCAGACCACAACCACCTCCCTCAGCTTCACGGGCGAAGGGGCTCTGGACCTCAAGGAAAGCACGATCGACATGACCATGCGCATGAATGCCCGCGGTCTCTTAGGATTGATCACCCTACCCCTGCGGCCTCTGGCCGGGCTGTTCCAATTCCGCGGCGCGGGCCCCTTGAAGCAGCCGCAGTGGGAAAACATCGAATTTTCGCCCCCTCCGGCCGTTTTGTCCGGAGATGCGCCCCCCAGTCCCCCGCCCAAGGCCAAGCCGATCGACAACCGCGAGTCCTGAGAATTTTCAAAGTCGCGCCTTGCACCCAGCATCAAAGGGTGTCACTAGTAGGACTCGGAAACGTTGGATCCTGATGATCCAGCCCACACCCGACTCCCATCAGCCATGTCCAATTCATTTTCTGCCACCGACAGCCTCGGCCCAGACACGGGCTACGCCCAAGTCCCATCCGTAGGCCAAGCGGCCAACGACCTCCGCAACGCTGCGGGCGAAAAAGCCCGTGAATTCGTCCACGTGGCCGAAGAAAAGGCCGCCGCACTCAAGGACCGCGCCCTCGAATCCGCCCTCCACCTGCGCGAAACGGCGTCCGAAAAAGCCATCGCCTTCAAGGGCGCTGCCGCCGACCGGGCCCAGCAATTCAAGGAAACGGCCACCGAGCAATGGGAAGACACCCGCGTCAAAGCCAAAGAACTCCACCTCAACGCCGAGGACTACATCCGTCAAAATCCCACCAAGTGCGTTCTTGGCGCCTTGGGCGCGGGTTTCCTCATTGGGCTCATCGTTCGCCGCTGACCGGTTGCGCCTCCTTTGGCTCTGCGCCTTATGAAGTTTTCACCCGACAAAGCCGCCGCTGCCCCGGCAGAGGCCCCAGTGCGGCATCCCACACCGTGCCCAGACTGGCGCACGGCTTTGATGACTTTGATCGCGGCCCGCGTGGCCTTGATCGAGATGGAGTCCAAAGACTTGGCTCAAGATCTGTCGCGGCGGCTGCTGTGGCTGATTCTGGCCGTCGGTTGCAGCGTGTTCGCCTGGCTGCTGATTCTTGCAGGCGGGATCTCGCTGGCTTCCGAAGCCTCCGGGCTGTCATGGAGTAAGCTTGCCATTGGCACTGCATTATTGCACTTGGTGGCAGCGATTTTGTTTACTCGACTGGCCAAGCCCACATCCAGGCGGGCATATCCCTTCACCCGCGCTGAATTTTCAAAAGACCGCGAATGGATCGAAAACTTCCAAAAGATCAAGAAATCCAACGATTGATCCGCCTTAGCGCCGTCGCTCGCTCCCGATTGGAGAGTGAAGCGCTCGCGCTCAAAGCCCGGCTCGACGTGCCTGCCCGGATTCGTGCATCCCTCAAGAACCATCCCGCCGGTTGGTTGCTGGGATCACTCGCGTCCGGCCTCGCGGCCAGCCTCATGCTGAGTCGCAAGGCGGTGGTTCTGCAGAAAACTCCCCGCGGCCTGACCCGTCACCTACTCGGTTTCACCTTCAATGCGGTCCGCCCCATCGCCAAGGTTTGGCTGACCAACCAGGTCAAAAACTACCTCCTTCGCGCCCAAAGCCGCCCCCCTTCACCCAAAGTTTTTTAAGTTCGCCTTCCCGGTCTGCACACTAGGAGGTCTTGATTAAGTCGTCGGTCGCGACACCGTATGGGCATGCTGGGCAGACAGGCCGCCGCCGCGTGGCTCACGGCCTAGAGTTCCCATGGTTCCGGCTCCCGCATCAGGAATGGGACAAACTTTTTCTTATCGATGCACTTCTCAAACGCCTCGTCCGCACCAATGCGGCCCGCCTCAAGGAGCTCCATGATTGCCGCGTCCAGGGGAACATTACCCTTTTTCCTGCCAATTTCGATCATGCCGGGGATTTGGTAGGTCTTTTCCTCACGGATCATATTGGCAATCGGGGTGTCCACCACTAGGATCTCAAGCGCAGCGATCCGCCCGGGCTTATCGACGCGTTTAAACAAGTTTTGAGCGATCACGCCCTTGATGGACTCTGAGAGTGTGGTCCGAATCTGGTTTTGCTGGCTCGCTGGAAACACGTCAATGATCCGGTCGATCGTCTTGGCTGCACTCGGCGTGTGCAGTGTCCCGAATACTAAGTGACCGGTTGCTGCCGCTTCCAGGGCGAGCGTGATGGTTTCCAAATCCCGCATTTCGCCAACCAAGATGATATCCGGATCTTCACGCAATGCGCCGCGGAGCGCGCTGGCGAATGACTTTGTGTGGAGGCCGACTTCGCGGTGGTTGATCAATGCTTTGACGGATTGATGAACAAATTCGATCGGGTCCTCAATGGTTAATATGTGATCTGGCCGGACTTTGTTAGCATAGTCGATGATGGCAGCGAGCGTGGTCGACTTTCCTGAACCCGTCGGCCCCGTAACCAGGACCAGACCCTTGGTCAGCTTTGCGAATTTTTTGCAAATATCTGGAAGCCCGAGTTCATCGGTGGTGAGCACCCGTGTCGGGATGGTGCGGAATACTGCCGCTATGCCATTTTTCTGGTTGAAAAAGTTGGCACGGAAACGGGCTCTTCCGGGAAGTTCGTATCCAAAGTCAACATCGCCCGTCTGCTCGAAGTGCTCCATCTTATCTTTCGGGCATATCTCACTCAATATCTCTTTCAATGATTCGTGTTGAAGCGGAGGAGCGTCCAGGCTCACCAGTTCTCCATGAATTCGGATAATCGGCGAGTTGTCGGAAGATAGGTGCAAGTCTGATGCGCCGTTCTCCAGCATCGCGTCAAAATAGATATCGATTTTTGCCATGAACTGTTGTGCGGGTCGGTGTTCTGAAGAGGGTGAAAAAGCTCAGTCGCAGCCTATTCCAAAGAAGAGGGATACCAAGATTTTTTTGCGAGGCTGAGCTTTTTTTGGCTGGGAATCGGCGGTCGCCACGGCCTCAGTTGTTACACCAAGTGGAAGCGACGTGGCGCCCGCGGATCAAGACAAGGGGCCAACGGTCTAGGCGGCGCTGTAGACGAAGTGCTTCGCCGTGGTGATTCACTCCGACGCACTGAAATGAGCTTCGTTGGCCTCGATAACGTCTTTATTCGAGCCAAGAAGTCGAGTTCCACGCTTTGGAAGTCGACTTCTACGCCTTGGAAGTCGAGTTCTACACCTTGGAAGTCGACTTCTATGCCTTGGAAGTCGACTTCTATTCCTTGGAAGTCGAGTTCTACACCTTGGAAGTCGACTTCTAAATACCAGAAGTCGACCTCTTAAGCCGGATTTTTGAAAATTCAGTCCCACCTTGCGCTCACTCAAAGCGACCAAATGCCCCACCAAGTCTAAATAGCGCGTTGCGAACGCCAACTGACGCCCTAACAAAGCGAACAAGAGAACCCCGCCCGTGCCCGCGCGTCAAATCGCTCAATCCGTGCTTGGCAATGGCACGAATTTCTAAGAAGCTCTCAGAATGCAAACCACGGCATTTCTCAAAGACCTCTTCGACCTTTCTGGGAAAACGGCCGTCATCATCGGCGGGACGGGTGAGCTGTGCGGCACCTTGGCCGTGGGACTGGCCCAAGCGGGGGCAGAAGTGGTATTGGGCGGTCGAATCGCCGAAAAAGCGGAGAAGCGCCTGGCCGAGATCGCGGGACACGGCGGCACGGGTTACTTTGTGCCGGTGGACGTGACTTCGCGCGACTCGCTGCATGCCCTGCTGGACACGGTGTTAAAGCGTTCAGGCAAGGTGGATATTCTCGTCAACGGCGCGGGCACCAATTCTTCCACCCCTTTTCTAGAAATCGCAGAGGAGGAGTACCAGCGCATCATCGATACCAATCTGTCGGCAGTGTTCCGCGCTTGTCAGGTATTTGGCCAGTATTTCATCGACGAATCGCAGCCCGCTTCGATCATCAATCTGGGTTCGGTTTCCGGGCTCAATCCGCTGTCGCGGGCGTTCACCTACTCGGCATCCAAGGCGGCGGTGCACAACCTGACGCGCAACCTCGCACGGGAATGGGCGGACAAGGACATCCGCGTCAATACGCTGGTGCCCGGATCTTTTCCGGCGGAGCAGGGACGCAGGGGGCTGGATGAGTCGCGCGCACTCGACATTCTACGCCAGACACCGGCCTCGCGCTTTGGCAATGCGGACGAACTCATCGGCGCGACGCTGCTGCTGGCCTCCGCCAAGGCGGGGTCCTTCATCACGGGCATGGAGATGATCGTGGACGGTGGTTTCCACGCGATGACGATTTAACCGACAGCCCACCCCCCACGCACTCTAACGCTTCGTCATGCTTGCACCCGCTGAATTGCTGGTGTATCGACTCCAGCTCTCGCGGGTCTCTCGACCCCTACCCCTTTTACTATGATCAAGTGGATTCTCCAAAAAATCGTCGGCAGCAAGAACCAGCGTGAAGTGCGCCGCATTCGCCCGACGGTCGCTCGCATCAATGAAATCGAGGCAGCGCTGCAGCGCGAGCCCGTGGATAAGTTGTTGGAATTCACTTCAAAGTGGCAGGCGCACCTCGCCCGCTACCACGCGTTGGACGCCCCGGCGAAGCCGGTGATCGAACGCATGGATGAGACCGAACTGCGCGCCACAGCCGAGGCGTTAGAAGTCCGCTTAGCCGCGCTCCGTCAGGAATTCCCAGGACTGCCAACGACGATTCTACCAAGCCCCGAGTCGATCGAAGCCGCGAAATCCGCCTTCCACGAGATCGAAAGTTACTTCGGCAAATCCCGCGCCAAGTACCTGGAAAAGATCCTGCCCGAAGCCTATGCCGTCGTCAAAAACGGTGCCCGCCGCCTCTGTGGCAGCGAGATCATCGTCAACGAGCGGCCCTTGGCATGGGAGATGGTGCACTTCGACGTGCAGCTGATCGGCGGCGTGGCGCTGCACCGCGGGATGATCGCAGAGATGCAAACGGGTGAAGGCAAAACGCTGGTAGCGACGCTGCCCGTTTACCTCAATGCTCTTACCGGCCTCGGCGTGCACGTGGTGACGGTCAATGATTACCTCGCCAAACGGGACTCCGAATGGATGGGAACTTTGTTCCGCTTCCTCGGTCTAACGGTCGGCACGATCCAGAACCAAATGCCGCCGTGGGAACGCCGCGCGGAATACGCGTGCGACATCACCTACGGCACCAACGCCGAGTTCGGCTTCGACTACTTGCGCGACAACGGCATGGCCTCGACCAAGGAGGAACAAGTCCAGCGCGGTCACTACCTCGCGATCATCGACGAAGTCGACTCCATCCTCATCGACGAAGCGCGCACGCCGCTGATCATCTCCGGCCCGTCGACCCAGTCGTCGCACCAGTTCGACAAGTACAAGCCGCTGGTCGATCGCTTGGTGAAGCGCCAGACCGAGCTTTGCAACAACCTCGCCGCCGAGGCGAAGCAACTGCTGGAAGCAGGCGACACGGTCGCCGCAGGTCGCAATCTTTTC
>CALPMD020000041.1 GCA_943324575.2 Akkermansia muciniphila | reverse complement strand
TTTGAAGCTGCAGAGGAGCCTGATCTAACAGTCGCCTCGATGGCGGTGCGCAACCTGGCATTTCTGGAGAAGTGGCGGGCGGGACTGCGCCGCGCGTTTTCGCGCTTGGTCTGAGTGGGAGCCGTTACTGAACTCCGGGCCGCGCTTTCACCGCGGCCTTGGGCACGGCGTGGGTGGGCACCTTGTCGCGGCGGGAAAATTCGACCGTGCTACTCAGGTACCAGAGCAGGGCCCCACCGCCGATGACGGTGATGAACAAGGAAAAGGCCAGAAGTATGCCGAGGCAGGATTTCATGCGACGAAACTTAATAAAGACCCTTGGCGCGGTTTTGCCAGCGGGAATTCAGAGTTGCCGCTCGATGCGCGCGGCGAAGGCGCCGTCGGTCTGGTCGCGGAAGGGCAGGGCATCGCGGCTTTCAACGAGCTTGAAATCCGGGTGATCGGCGAGGAATGCCTCCACCAGGTCGAGATTTTCGGGGTGCTCGATCGAGCAGGTGGAATAGACGATGCGGCCGCCGGGCTTGAGGCAGGGCAGAGCGTTTTCGAGAATCTTGCGCTGGGTGATCGCGATTTTATCGATGTCGGGCGCTTGCAAACGCCAGCGGACGTCCACGCGGCGGCGGATCACGCCGGTGTTGGAGCAGGGGACATCGAGCAGGATGCCGTCGAAGCTGCCGTGCCATTGGCTCGGCGCAGGCTGGGTCCAATCGTGGACGGCAATGCTGGCTTTGCCGGCGTGGAGGCGTTCGAGGTTTTCCTCCAGACGCGGCAGGCGCTTTTCATTCGAGTCGGTGCAGACCAGATTTTCAGCCGAACCAAGTGCGGCGGCGATGAGGAATGCCTTGCCGCCCGGGGCTGCGCAGGCATCGAGGATGCGCTCGCCGGGTTGGGGCGCGAGCAGTTCCACCGAGTGACGGGTGGCGGGGTCTTGGATGTAGACCGAACCCGAAGCGAGCAGATCGGAAGGCAGCGGGCCCTCCAGTTTGTAAAATCCGGGCGCCTTCTCGACCGGAGTTCCCGGTAGAGATTCCGGAGCTGGGACGAGGGGATTGACGCGGAAGTAGGTGACGGCGGGAAGGTTGTCCCATTCCATCATGGAGATGGCATTGCGCGTGCCAAAGGCTGCCCGCCAACGATTGTAAAGCCAGTCGGGGTGAGAATGGGCGACGGGTTGCGGAAGATCGTTAAGTTCCTCCATCAATGGCTTGCGGGCGACCGTGGCGCGGCGCAGCACGGCATTGATCAGGCTACGGACGCTGGCCTTGCCTGCTTCCACCGTTTCATTGACGGCCGCGTGGTCGGGCAGGTTAAGGATGAGCAATTGGCAAAGGCCGACGCGGAGGATGTCGCGGGTTTCGGCATCCAGTTTGCCGTCGCGCAGTTTGCCGATCCAGTGGTCTAACAATCGTCGATGGCGCAGCACGCCGAAGAGGATCGCTTGCAGCAGCCCGCGGTCGGACGACGAAAGTTTGCGGCGCTGGGCGTGGCGCTCGATCAGCGTTTCGGCGTAATCATGGCCCTTGGCCCAGGCGCGGAGGGCAGAGACGGCAGCTTGGCGGACGTGGAAGTTTTTGGCAGACATGGAACAGGCGGCGCATGACTAGTCCGCCGGCCGGATAAATGACAGCAAAATCAGGCCGATGGACTTGGGGGCTTAAATCGCCAAATACGGCTCGGCATCGAGGAAGTCTTGGCCATGGATCAAATGATCGAGCAGGGGGACTCCGGTGAGATCTTCCACCACGCCCTTGTTGGTGATCATGGCCATGTCCATTTCATCTTCCAGTTGGTTCATGATGATTCCTGCACAAACCAGGCCCTTGGCGCGGATCGCATTCACCGTGAGAAGAATGTGGTTGAGCGCCCCCAGGCGGTTGCCTGCCACCAGGATCACAGGTAGCCCAAGGTCGGCGGCGAGATCAGAAATCCGGTAATTGGGTGCGATCGGGACTTCCCAACCACCGGCTCCTTCCACGAGAACACGGCCGTGCTTCGCGGCGAGGCGATGGTAACCTGCTAACAAATCCGCGGGATCGACCCTGCGGTTTTCCAACATTCCTGCGACGTAGGGCGCGACGGCACTGTTGAGGTAGACCGGATTGACCTCGTCGAGATCGAGATCACCGGAGGCAGCTGCTAGAACGATGGCATCCTCGCGATCGCCGCAGGCAACAGGCTTGTAACCGACGGCATCCTGGCCCGCGTGGCGCAGGGTCTCCAAGATCAGGCGGGTGACGTAGGTTTTGCCGGCGCCCGTATCAGTACCCGTGATGAAAAAGCTCATGCACGAGGGGTGGCTTGCCGCGGCGGCTCGGTCAAGGCGGGTGAATGACAAATTTCCCTTTTCGCTGGCAAATCCGCGTTCATGCTCACGGCACATGACAGCAGATTTCCTGGTGATCGGTTCGGGCGTTGCCGGACTTTCCTTTGCCCTGCGTGCCGCCAAGCACGGATCGGTGATCGTGCTCACCAAGGGCGGTGCCTACGAGTCGAATACTGCGTGGGCACAAGGTGGCATCGCCTCGGTGCTACCCGACGGCTTGCGGGATGATGGGGATTCCGAAGAGAGCCATGTCGCTGATACTCTGGATGCAGGAGCCGGGCTGTGCAACGAGGATGCGGTGCGCACGATCATCCAAGAGGGCGCCGCCGCGATCGACGATCTGGTGCAATACGGGGTGTCTTTCGACAAGGAAGACGGCCAGTTTCTGCTCGGCAAAGAAGGTGGCCATGGCTACCGGCGGATCCTCCACGCCCGCGATACGACGGGGCTGGAAGTTGCGCGCGCACTCATCGAGACCGCGCGCCAAACTCCTAACATCACCCTGCTGGAAAATCATTTTGTCATCGATCTGATCACCACGGCCAAGCTAGGCGGGGCTGTCGATGACCGGGTAGTCGGGGCCTACGTGCTCGAAACCCAGACCAACGAAGTCAAAGTTTTCCGCTCCGACCGCATTGTTCTCGCGGCGGGCGGCTGCGGCAAAGTCTATCTCTACACCACCAACCCCGACTCCGCGACCGGCGACGGCGTGGCCTTGGGCTGGCGTGCCGGGGCCTCCGTGGCGAACATGGAGTTCGTCCAGTTTCACCCGACCTGTTTCTACAATCCGGCAGCCGTCGGCCCCGAAGCTCGTTCCTTCCTCGTTAGCGAGGCCGTGCGCGGCGAAGGCGGGATCCTGATCAATGCCAAGGGCGAGGATTTCACCAAAAAGATCGACCCGCGTGGATCGCTCGCGCCGCGCGATATCGTCGCCCGCGCCATCGACGGCGAACTCAAGCGCACCGGCGCGCCCTGCGTCTATCTGGACGTCACTCACAAGCCGAAGGGGTTCATGAAGGAGCGCTTTCCCCATATCTATCAGACGCTTTTGAAATTCGGCCTCGATTGCGAGACCCAGCCCATCCCCGTCGTCCCAGCGGCCCACTACCAATGCGGCGGCGTCGTGACCGATGTGAATGGCAAGACCACGATCCGCGGACTCTTCGCCGTGGGCGAGGTGGCCTGCACCGGCCTGCACGGCGCCAACCGGCTGGCGTCTAACTCGCTGCTCGAGGGCAACGTCGTCGCCCGCCGCGCCCTTGATGAGATGATGCGGCTCTATCCGCCCGACAAACTCGCCCCTGAGCCGCCCGAAATCCCTGCGTGGGAATACGGCGACACCGCCGTGCCGGACGAGTTGGTCGTCATCTATCACAATTGGGACGAGATCCGGCGGCTGATGTGGGACTATGTTTCCATCGTCCGCACCGACAACCGCCTGCGCCGCGCGACGGCCCGCTTGCGAAATTTGAAAAAAGAAGTCCGCGAGTTTTACTGGGGCCACCGCGTCAATGCCGACATCCTGGAGCTGCGTAACCTCGTCACCACCGCCAGTCTCATCGTCGAGTGCGCCGTGCGCCGCAAGGAGTCCCGCGGCCTCCATTACACGCTCGACCATCCGGACACCGATAAAAATCTGTGCAGTGACACGCTTTTGCGGAGGTTCTAGCGCCAAAAAAAGAGGCGCACGCTGAGATTTCCCCCCGGATCTCGCAGCATACGCCTCTTATGAAAGCCATTTTCGCTTCGCCAAGTTTGGACAACTTCCCCCCGGAGATTGCACAAACCCGAATGGCTAAGCTCATCGGCTGACATTCCATCAGCGCCGAAGCGCGTCAAGACGGGTATTGATAGTCTCGTTTTTACGAAGCTCAAGAAATTTTATAAAAAATCATCCGATAAGTTGGCTCCAAACGAAAAAGAGCGGACTATAGGGGGGCTTTTCCGGCGGGGGGCAGGGTCGCGGACACGCCTCTCCGCTCTTGGGGCACACTTGAAGCGGGTCCTGCGTATTCCGAAGATGGACTTTCCGACTTGGAAGATGGACCTTCGGACTTGGAAGATGGACCTTCGGACTCGGAAGATGGACCTTCGGACTTGGAAGATGGACCTTCGGACTTGGAAGATGGACCTTCGGACTTGGAAGATGGACTTTCGGACTTGGAAGATGGATCTTCGGACTTGGAAGATGGATCTTCGGACTTGGAAGATGGATCTTCGGACTTGGAAGATGGACCTTCGGACTCCGAAGATAGACCTTCGCATGCACCAAGGGTAGCTGCAGATGGCTTCAAGCGATCGCGGAAGTTGGTCGAAATATGGGCTGGAAGGCCGGGCCGGCAGGGATGAGACTGGCGGCCACCCGTGTCTGACCTATTCACCACTCCTGCGGCCATTTCTGGCAAACCGACTCCGGCCGAGCCGCTGGCGGCGCGGATGCGCCCGCGTTCACTGGAAGAAGTGGCGGGCCAGCAGCATATTTTGGCCCCCGGGAAACTGCTGCGGCGCGCGATCGAGTCGGACCGCTTTGCGTCGCTGATTTTTTACGGGCCGCCGGGGACGGGGAAGACCACGCTCGCCAGCGTGATCGCCCGGACAACGGGCTCGCGGTTCGAGTCACTCAACGGCGTGGAGTCGAATGTGGCGGAGATCCGCGCCAAGATCGACCAGGCCCGAACTTGGCGCGATTTGCGCGGCGAGACGACGATCTTGTTCATCGACGAAATCCATCGCTTCAACAAGGCACAGCAGGACGTCTTGCTGCCACACATCGAGCGTGGGGTCGTGCGCTTCATCGGCGCGACGACGCACAATCCGTATTTTCACGTCAACTCGCCACTGGTTTCGCGGTCACAAATTTTCCAGCTCGAGCCGGTGCCGGTCGATGATGTCATCACGGTGTTAGAGCGCGCCCTCGCCGACGAGGAGCGTGGGCTGGCGGGCTATCACATTCACGCTGCGCCCGAGGCGCTGCGGCATCTGGCCGAGAAATCGGATGGCGATGTTAGAAAAGCCCTCAGTGCGCTGGAACTCGCGGCCCTAACCACGCCTGCGGGCGATGGGGACACGCGGTTTCTGACATTGGCCGTGGCGGAAGAATCCATCCAGCGCAAAGCCGTCGTTTACGACGCGCATGGCGATGCACACCACGACACGATTTCGGCCTTCATCAAGTCCATCCGCGGTTCCGATCCCGATGCGGCGCTCTACTGGCTGGCCAAAATGCTGCACGCCGGAGAAGATCCGCGTTTTATTTCGCGGCGGCTGGTCATCTCCGCCTCCGAGGATATCGGTCTGGCAGATTCTAACGCATTGCGGGTCACCATGGATGCTCACGCGGCATTTGAATTCATCGGCATGCCCGAAGGCCGGATTCCGCTGGCCCACGCCACCGTCTATCTGGCGACCGCGCCGAAGTCGAACACCGCCTATGCCGCACTGGGCCAGGCGATGGCAGACGTCGAAAGCGGCAGAACACTGGCTGTGCCGGTGCATTTGCGGACGAACACCCGCAAGAAAATCGCCGCGGCTTCCGGCGAGTCGGAGGCGGCGATGGAATATCTCTACGCTCACGACTTCGAGGGTGCCTACATTCCCCAAGCGTATCTGCCCGAAGGACGCTGCTACTATCATCCCGGCGACCAAGGCATGGAAAAGCGCATCAAAGATCGTCTCGACCACTGGCGCAGTCTGATGTCGCGCGAATCGAACGCTGGCCCGGCCGATTGAATCGTTAGAGAATTCCGACTACGCGATCATGCGGCGGAGTTCGTCCTCATCGAGGATCTGGACGCCGAGTTTTTCGGCTTTGTCGCGCTTTGAGCCACCGCCTTCGCCCGCCACGACGTAGCCTGTTTTGGCGGAAACTGAGCCGCTCACTTTGCCACCATTGGCTTCGATGAGCTCCTTCATCGCATCGCGATCGATGCTGAGGGTGCCGGTGATGACGAAGGTTTTTCCGGCCAGTGGAAGTCCTGATAGATCCGCCTCGGCGGCGATGGGCAGGTAGTTGTCTGAAACCGGGTTGATGCCAAGTTCTTCAAAACGGTCGAGTGCGTGTCGGCCGGCGGCGGATTTGAAAAAGGTGATGATCGTTTCCGCCACGGCGGGGCCGACATCGCCGGTGATCGAGTATTGGGCGAGTAGCTCGTTTTTCTTTTTGGCATCGACGCGGGTGTCGCGGAGGAGTTCGGCGAGGATCGGGGAGTCGGGAATCTCGGCGAGCGTGAGGTGCAGGCGCGAGAGTTCCTTGGCGGCGGATTCACCGAGCTGGCGGATGCCCATCGCGAAGAGCCAGCGGTGAAGCGGCTTCGACTTGGCGGCTGCGAGCGCGGCTAAGATCTTCGCCGCATTCTTTTCGCCGAAGCGGCGCGGTGCCTCTTCCGTGCCGAGATTGAGGTTGGCGAGGGTCTCTTCGGTAAGACGGAAAAGGTCTAACGGAGTGTGGCAGTGGCCATGGCGGACCAGTGCTTCGGCGACGATTTCGCCGAGGCCTTCGAGGTCGAGCGCCTTGCGCCCAGCGAAGTGCTTGATGCGGGTGACCGCTTGCGCGGGGCACTGGAAATTGACGCAGCGCCACGCGACGAATCCTTCCTCCTGCTCGATCGGGCCGTCGCAGGACGGGCACTTGCCGCCGACGCTGTCGTAGAGCGAAAACGGTTTGGCACCCGGCGCGTGGCGGATGACTTTGACGATGGCGGGGATGATTTCGCCTGCCTTTTCGACCAGCACCGTTGCGCCGAGACGGATGTCCTTTTTGGCAATCTCGTCCTGGTTGTGCAGCGTAGCGCGGGAGACGGTGGATCCGGAAATGAGCACGGGCGTGAGCTCCGCCACGGGAGTGAGAACGCCGGTGCGACCGACTTGGATGATAATGCTGTTGAGCGTCGTTTCCTTCTGTTCGGGCAGGAACTTGTAGGCAGCGGCCCAGCGCGGCGCGCGCGAGGTGAAGCCGAGTTTATCGCGCTCGCTGCGTTCGAGCACTTTGACGACCGCACCATCGGTGCCAAAGCCGAGCGAATGACGCTCGCGGTTGATCGTTGCCACGGCTTCTAACAATTCATCGAGATTACCGGCATTGAGGATCGGCTGGTTCTGCGGGATGCTGAGCGATTCGAGCAGTGCGTGGAATTCGTGTTCGGTCTCCAGCGGCGGTCCCTCGTAAGCACCGAGACCGTGAGCGAGAAACGCGAGCGGGCGCTTGGCGACGACGCGTGGGTCGAGCTGTTTCAGCGTACCCGCCGCGGCATTGCGCGGATTGGCAAAGGTGGGCAGCCCCGCTTCGTCGCGCTCGGCATTTAGCGCGGCAAAGGCCTCGTTGGGCATGAAGATTTCACCGCGGACTTCGAGCAGTCTGGGAATACTGGAAGAAGGGTTGAGGGTCGCGGGAGAAGGTACGAATTTACCTTTGGATAGAACCTGAAGGTCGATCGGGACAAGTTCGCCGTCCGCGGTCTTGATGAGATTGCCGACGTGAGCATCGGCGATTTCGACACCAGTTTCATCATTTTTCCAGCGGTTGTGCCCCATGGAATGGTAGCCGTTTGCTTCGAACCACGCGGCGACTTCTTTTAGAGTCGGCACATCACCGAGCACAAAGGGCTGCGAAATGACGAGTGCTGGCCCGCGCTTCGTTTCTAAAACTCCGTGAAGGAGCATGTCATCGCCAAAGATTGCGTTGGCGGCTTCTAGATTTTTCAAGTAGGCGGCAGCCTGTCCTTGGGCACCAAAGTCCGGAGGTAGGGTGAATTTAATCACCCGATGCCGACTTTGTACGTGGAAAACCGTATGCTCGGATTGACCGCCTAACTGAGGGTAACGAGCTGCGAGTCGGCCGAATCTTTGGGGGTCGAGGAGTCGGTTTGACTCTTTGGCCCATGATACCACGGATTGGGCTTCCTGTCGGATCCGTTGCGAAACATCTGCTCCATCGCTTCCTCGGAGGTCATCGAGAAGCTTGCGCGCCAAGCTTTG
>CALPMD020000040.1 GCA_943324575.2 Akkermansia muciniphila | reverse complement strand
GGTCATCTGGATCGCGTCTTGGCGGCGGAGTTCTTGGATCTCGTCATCGCTGCGACGGTAGCTGGGCAGTTGGGAGTCAGGAGCCGGAACGATGGGACGGGCGACGGGCGGCGGAAACTGCTCGGACTTGCGCAGCGAGGTGACCGGTTTGGGCGGTTTGACCGGCAGGTGGGGGAACGGCTCGGGGATCGTGGCGGTTGTGCCTTGAGGATCGATCGGAAGACTTAGGATTTCGGCAGGCAGCGTTTCCTCACCCGGCGATTCGCCGGGAATACCGAGGGATTCGCGGAGCTTCGCGACTTCCTCGGAGGATTTTTTGCGCTGCGGCAAGAGACTCATGGTTTTTCCTTTTCGACGATTTGAACCTGGTCCAATCCGTCAGTGCCTACGAGTGAGACCTTTACGCGATCCTGACGGCGGGTGTCGAGAACGATACCCACATAGTCTGGCTGGATCGGCATCTCGCGGTGGCCGCGGTCGATGAGCACCGCCAGCTCGACCTTGGCCGGGCGGCCGTAGTCGGAAAGAGCATCCAGCGCGGCACGGATCGTCCGACCGGTGAAAAGCACGTCATCGACAAGGATGATGTGGGCACCGTCGACCGGAAACGTGATGTCGCTTTCTTGAAGCCGTGGGTTTTCGTGGAGATGCTCGAAATCATCGCGATAGAGCGAAATATCCAAGACCCCGAAGGCGAGCTCGCGGTCTTCTTCCGAAAGCATCGTCAAAATTCGTTCCGCCACTTCATCTCCCCGGCTGCGGATGCCCACCAGCGCGATTGGTTGATCGCCATGTTTTTCGCGGATCGCCTTTGCGAGGCGCTCCACACCCGCGGCGATGTCATCGGCTGTGAGTAGATGTTCCATAATCGTAGAGGATTAAAAATTGAGAATGCCCACATCGCGACGGCGTTGCAATCCCTCAAATCCGATCTGGTCGGCGGCTGTATGCGCTTGGGCGACGGCTGCCTCACGGGTATCGCCACCCGCCACAACGGCCAGCACGCGGCCGCCGTGAGTTTCCCATACCCCATCGGCGGCGAGGCGGGTGCCGGAATGATAGACGCGGGCGTTGCCGACTTTCTCGATCCCGGAAATCCGATCGCCGTTGCGCGAAGTTTCGGGATACCCCGCGGAGGCGAGGATGACGCAGACGCTCCATCCATCGTTGAAGGAAATCAGGTCGCGGCGGAGCTCGCCCTTTGCGCCAGCCAGACAAAATTCCGCCAAGTCGCCCTGAACCAAGGGCATCACCGCTTGGCACTCGGGGTCGCCGAAACGGCAGTTGTATTCGATCACCTGCGGGCCGGTCGGCGTCAGCATGATGCCGAAGTAGAGGAATCCACGGTATGGCAAGTTTTCGCGACGCAGCCCATCGACCGTCGGTTGGACGATTTCTTGTTCGATGCGCGCCAGCACCTCCGGCGAGACGAGCTTGCGACTGGCAACCGCCCCCATGCCGCCGGTGTTCGGCCCTAGGTCGCCGTCATTGGCGCGCTTGTAATCGCGGGCCGGCGTGAAAATGAGATATTGGTCATCCACGATCGCCGCGAAAACGGAAACCTCGGGACCCGTCAGGCATTGCTCCACCAGCACGCGCCCCGCACCAAAGCGCCGCTGCGTGAACACCTCATCCAGAAAACTCAGGGCGGAGGCCTCGTCCGGACAGACTGCCACGCCCTTGCCTGCGGCGAGACCGTCGAATTTCAAAACTGTCGGGTATTCTCCAGCAATCGCCGCGACCGCTTCTTCCAGCGTATCGGTGGCCGTGGCGCGGGCGGTTGGAATGGCATTGCGAACCAAGAACTCCTTCGCGAACTCCTTGCTCGCTTCCAGTTGTGCCGATTGTTTCGGCGGACCCCAGCAGGGAATGCCGTTGCGCTCGCAGAGGTTGGCCAAGCCCTCGCCTTTCACGAGGTAACTTTCCTCACCCGCGACGCAGAGGTCGATCGCGTTGGACTTCATCCACTCGATCAGCGATTCCAGCCCATCGGCCGCGACCGGCTTGGCCAGTTGAAAAATCGCCTCGCTACCGGGGAAGCAAAACAACTCGGGCTTGCCCGGTGATTCCGCGAGTGCCCTAACCAGCGCGTGTTCGCGCCCACCTTTGCCAACGACCAAAATTCTCATCTGCGGAGGTTTTCGCGGAAGATCGCTGCGGACTCAACCCTGAAACGCGGCCTTGGCCTGTGAATCTTAATTTACCCGAACTTTCAGGATTGCCGGGTCAGCCCATTTCGTGGAGTGTCCGGTTCAACCTATAAACCCATGAAAACCTCTATTCTTGCCGGAATCATTAGCGCCTGACACTTTTTGCCGTCGCCAAAACCACCGCCGGATTCAAACGGACCTCAACGAAATCCCATAATTATTGAGATGCGAAAGGAGATTCACTAACAGTATGGAGAAACCAGCGCTGAAAGACGCGTCAATGGCATGTGTCCAAGGTTCCACCGGGGTCGATCAAATCCGCAGCATGTGTGCAGAGAGGCGAACCGATGACCACTCTTCCAAGGGCGGCTCCTTTAGCTCGGGAGGCCCGGAATGTGAACCTGCGAGGGCCGAAAGGAAGCCAAAGGCCGATTGCAATCCATCCAAAGAAGACGCGACTTGGACATTCCGGGATTCATCCCCGCTTACAACAGTCAGAGTCTTGTTCGCTGTTTTCATTGCTCTGCTCCTTGTTTCGCATTCATGGGGACAAGCCCTGTTAGTGAGCCCCCACCCAGCGGACGCGGCTCACGGCGGGCGGGTCCCCCGGACGGACCTGTCTCCTCATCTGTCGTTGCTCGTGGATCCCACTGGGAAAATGGACATCCACGATGTGATGGCGGAGGGCACTCGTTTTGAAGCGAACCAGCGGAAGACTCCCTCATTCGGTTTCACACGCTCGGTAGTGTGGGTGCGTTTCACCGTGCGGGCGGAGCGAAACCTGTCAGAGCATCTGACCGTGGAACTGGGCACCGCTCGTTTGAACCATGTGACATGGCATGTGGTCGCTGATGGAAACCTCGTGCAAACCCTGTCCTGTGGTGCCGCCGATGTTCCCCGGCGGCAGGAGCGGCGGCCCTCACTGGATCTGGATTTACCCTCGGGAACGGAGCGGACCATCTACCTGCGCGCCGAGTCCAACACCGCCATCTGGCTGCCACTGTGGATCGGATCATCCGGGGTGATGCAGCAGGCGGCCTTGCGCCAGGCGACCGGCGACGCGCTGCAAACCGGCTTCTGTCTGGCGATTGTGTTTCTCAGCCTGCTGCTGGCGTGGTTGCGCCGCGCGCAGCTGTATCTGTATCTAGCCCTCATTGCTGCTGGATACTCGCTCTATTATGTCATTTTCAACGGCTACCTAACGCAGATGTGGCCGCAGGCACCGCTGTGGATCGAACGACAGGGATTGGGGCTGACGGTCGGCCTCGCGCTTTTCGCCTTCTCCATGCTCAACCGGAGCTTCCATCTCGGGCTTCCGGAAACGGGGCGCTTGCAGCGGGCTTTTGAAGGACTTGCCCGGGGCCTGCCGCTGGTCATCGTGGCCAGCTTCCTGCTGTTCGATTTCCGCGTGGCGATCCGCTGGATGGAAGTCATGGCCGTTGCCGGGGTCCTCTGCGGCCTCGTGGTGGTGCTGGGACGCGGACGCCCGCGCCGGGAGGATCTTTGGTTTGCTGCGGCATGGGGAGGTTTGGGCCTCACGTTGGTCGTTCTCGGTCTGCAGTTCGGAAACCTTACGCCGATGATCGTTCCCATTCGCGCCCTGCAATTGCTGATGGTGCCTTCGATCCTGACGGCCTTTTTCCTCGCGGTGCTCATGAAGCAGCGCGCAAGCGAGGCGGAGGAACAGAGGCACATGGCCGAACGGCAGGCTTACGAGGTGATGAGCAGCATCGCGGCCGGGACTTACGAAGTGATCTTGAAAACCGACAATCACGGCGGGGTCACACCGCAATTCCGGTTTGCGAGCCCGCAGTTTCTCGACATTTTCGACCTCACGCGCGAGGCTCTCTTGGCAGACCCGGCAGCGATCGCCTCGCGCATTCATCCGGATGACCGACCACTCACGGCCTCGGCGATCGCCGAGATCTTCGCCAACAACGAGGTATTCCGCTGGGAAGGTCGCGTGGTGGTGCGCGGCGAGACGAAGTGGTTCCTCATCGCTTCCACCTCGAGAACCGATCATGTGTCCGATACGATCTGGTCCGGTCTGGTGACCGATGTCACCGCGCGCGTGGTCGCCGAACGCATGCTGGCGGACACTTTGGAGAACGAAAAACGCCTACGGGCAGAAGCCGAGGAGCTGCGCCTCCAGGCGGAGCAAGCGCACAAGGCCAAAAGCCTGTTTCTGGCCAAGATGAGCCATGAGATCCGCACCCCGCTGAGCGCGCTCGTCAGTCTTTCACAAGCCATGTGGATGCGCGGCCAACAGCAGGAGGCGGATACGGATTTCACGCGCTTGCTCAACCGCGTGCGGTCCGGCGGGCAATACCTCAATCTGCTACTGCGCAATGTGCTCAATGTCTCCGCCGCCGAGTCTGGACGCGTGCCGCTGACCATGAGCGAATTCTACGTCGTGGATTGGATCGAGGAAATCAGCAACATCCTCGAACCCATCTCCGAATACCACCGCAGCAAAATCGAGTGGAAGCTGCCCGGCGATGATGAGGCGCGCTGGCGCACCGACCAGATGCGCCTCACCCAAATCGCGCTGAATCTGGGCGAAAACGCCCTCAAATTCAGCGCGGGTCGCGACGAACCGGTGACCATCGCGGTCGACATCTCCGGCGGCCGCTTGCGGCTCGTCGTGGAGGATCACGGCCCCGGCATCCCGCAGACTCAAATGGCGACCGTATTCGCCGAATATGCCCAAGTCGGCACTGAGGTATCACCCGTGGATAAAGGGGTCGGTCTCGGGCTGGCCGTTGTGAAGATCAACGCCGAGTTGCTGGGCGGCTCCGTGCGCGTACAAGCCATGGAAAATCGCGGGACCCGGTTCGTCGTCGAGCTTCCCGAGATGGAAAAGCATCCCGAGCAACATCCAGAGGCAATCGGAAACCCAGCAGCCAGCGAGAACGAACATTTCCAGCCGTGAACCATGCCACAATCAACAATCCGCCCACCCCGCCCCGAGTGATGGCTGGGCAACATCCATCAACCCACTGAAGCCCATGCGAACCCTCATCGTGGATGACAGTCGTGAGGACATCCTCAATTTGCGTTCCCTACTCGAAGGGGTGGCGCATGTCGAAATCGCCGTGGCAGCACACAGCCTAGCCGCCGCCCGCGCGATGGCAGTGGAGTATTCGCCGGACCTCGTGTTCCTCGATATCGAATTGGGTGCCGACAACGGCTTTGACCTCCTCGGGCACCTGCCCCAGGGCGCGCAGATCATCTTCACCACCGTGCACACCGAATTCGGGGCCGCGGCCTACGAAGTGAATGCGGTCGACTACATCGTCAAACCCGTGAGCGAGGAACGCCTGCTGCGCGCATTGGCCAAGCTGCGCTCGCTAGACACCGCACCGCTCACCAGCGTGCAGGTCTATCGCGGTGGCGGCCAGCGCCATCAGCTCGCCCTTGCAACGGTGGCCGCCATCAAGGCCGACCGCGATTACAGCATCGTCATCTGCGGCAGCCGCGAATACCCCGACCATCGCCGCTTCCACGAATGGGCCGGTCTGCTCGCCGGTCATCCGTTTTCACAACTCGACCGCTCCACCCTGCTGCGACTCGACCTCGTTCACTCATGGACCCCCTTCGGCTCCGGACTCAAAATCAAATTCCGCAACTCGCCCGCCGAAATAGAACTCGGCCGCGCCGCGGCCAAGCGCTTCCGCGAACTCAACGGGTGATAGCATCCTCGGCGCGGCCACAGAGCGTTCCCGCCAGCCGCACCCTCCGATTCGTCGAAAAGATCGCCGATTCGTCGTGGGAGGGGGATTCAAGGCCGGTCGGACATTGACACCCGTCCACCTCTGGCCAATTTCGCCGCGGCTGCCTATCGGCCCGCAGCCATTCATCTACCCTTCAAATCCAGTCGATCCCATGAAACTCCGTTCTTTTCACCAGCTCCTCCCTTTCACGCTGCTCACAGTCACGTTCACGCTTCCATTGGCGGCACAAACGAGCGTCACGCTGGATGGTGCATCGGGCAACCAGACCTTCAACGTCGCACGCTCCACCACCGGCGGCCTGACCCTCGGGCTTGGCTTTGAGGTGGAATACCTTGTCATCGGCGGCGGTGGGGGTGGAGGAAACGGGTATGACGATGGCCCTGGCGGTGGGGGTGGTGCAGGCGGGCTCTTGCAGGGGAATCTTACCTTCGAGACTGCCACGAGCATCGGCGTCGCCGTGGGAACGGGGGGATCAGCTAATAGCGGAAATGGTGGAAATTCCTCCTTTGAAAACATCATTGCCCTGGGTGGCGGCGGTGGCGGCGCGAGCCGGGAAAGTGGATTGAGTGGCGGCAGTGGCGGCGGGGCAGGAGGAAGGCCAGTTGGCGGAACCAGAAATGGAGGAACTGCTTCCATCGGGCAGGGCAATTCAGGCGGTGGTAATTCTGGCAACGTTTCAGGCTATGGGAGAGGCGGCGGCGGCGGTGGCGGTGCCGGATCCGCGGGGGCTTCGAGTAGCACAAGGACCGGTGCGGCTGGAGGCGCTGGGCTTTCGTTGGATATCTCAGGCACCAATGTTTCTTATGCGGTTGGCGGCAGTGGGGGAAGTGGAGGAACCGGGGCAGCTGTGAATGCCAGCATCATTGGCGGTGGCGGAAGAGGTGCGTTTGGTGGTAATAACGGAGGATCTACCCAATCAGGTGGTCAAGGTGCTAATGGCATCGTCATCGCCCGCTACAAGGGCACATCCGCTGGAACCGGCGGAACTGTCACTGCGGGAACCGGCACGGCTGCTGGCTACACGCTGCACACGTTCACGAGCACCGGTGCCAGCGCGCTCGATTTTTCCGGACTAAATCTCAACAGCCGCCTCGGAGCCATTGAAAACGGAGTGATTTCTGGTTCTGGTGGCCTGACTTTCAGCGGCCCGGGCACGCTCACACTCGGCGGCGCCAACACCTTCACCGGGGACACGCGCGTCGGTTTGGGTACTCTCTCGCTTAATCACAGCAACGCCCTTGCCGGTTCGACGCTGAACATGGCGAGCTCCGACGACGGCACGGTCGCATTTGGCCTTACCGGCAACAACACCTATAACATTGGTGGCATTACTGGCTCGAAGAACCTGGCGATCGGCGGCAATGTCTTGTCGGTCGGCGCCAACAATGCAAACTCCACTTACTCTGGTCAAATTAGCGGTATCGGCTCGCTCACCAAGAGTGGCACAAGCACGCTCACGATGAGCGGCGCCAACAGTTATTCGGGCGGCACCACAGTTTCAGCGGGCAAACTAACCGGCACCACCACGGCCATCCAAGGCGCGGTGGTCAACAATGCCGCCGTGGAGTTCAATCAATCGACCAACGGCTCTTATGCCGGGGCGATGAGCGGCACAGGCTCGCTCACCAAGAGTGGCGCGGGCACGGTCACACTCAGCGGGAATAACAGCTACAGCGGCGGCACGACCTTGAGCGCCGGCATCGTGAGCCTCGGCTCTGCCAATGCGATCGGTTCCAGCGGCACGATTCTGTTCGGTGGTGGCACCCTGCAATACTCGGCGTCGAACACGGCCGACTATTCCGCACGTTTCAGCACGGCGGCCGGCCAAGCCTACAAGATCGACACCAACGGCCAAGCGGTCACACTGGCGAGCAATCTCACCAGCTCGGATGGCTCGTTCACCAAGAGTGGCACAGGCACGGTCACGCTCAGCGGGAATAACAGCTACAGCGGCGGCACCACGATCAACAGTGGCTCGCTGTTGACCTCTGCCGCCAATCGTCTGGATGACAGCGGCGCGGTCGCCGTTGCTTCGGGTGCGACTTTTGAGCTTGGTGGCAACGAAACCATCGCTTCGCTCTCCGGCGCGGGCCACATGAAAGTGGGAACAGCCACGCTGACCACCGGCGCGTCCGACAGCACCTTCTCCGGCACTCTTTATGGCGCCGGCGATCTCGTCAAGGCGGGCGCGGGCAGTTTCACCCTCAGCGGCAATAGCGGCTTATCCACTTTCACCGGCAACGCCCTCATCAATGGCGGCACGCTGGTGCTCGCCAGCGCCAACGCCCTCAATTCCGGCACGGTGGTGACCATGACCGGCGGAACTCTGACCGTGAACCAACGCACGATCATCGGTGCGCTCGATCAAGGGTCGGGTGTGGTCAACGGCACGGGCGAACTGGTTTCAGCACTCACCGTGACCAGTAGCGGTGCACTCAACGGCATTCTGGCCGACGGTGTGGATTACGCG